>JALYLZ010000117.1 GCA_030774015.1 Actinomycetota bacterium
AGCGAGCCCACCCTGCGCGATCTCAGCGAGGGCCTCATCGCCGTATACGGGACCGACTACGGGATCCACAGTCCCACCTGGATCACGAGGTTCACCGACATGACCCGGCAGGCCGCGGCCTACCGCGAAGGACGGGTCCTGCTGGCCGGCAACGCGGCGCACGTGCATTCCCCGGTCGGTGGACAGGGCCTCAACACCGGTGTGCAGGATGCGGTGAATCTGGGATGGAAGCTGGCCCAGGTGGTCCACCAGACAGCGTCGGAAAGCCTGCTGGATACCTACCATGCCGAGCGCCACCCGGTCGCTGCCCGCGTGCTGCGCAACACGATGGCGCAAGTCGCGCTGCTCCGCCCAGACGAACGCACGAAGGCCTTGGGCGACACCGTGGCCGAGCTCCTCAGCATGGACGAGCCGCGTAAACGATTCGCCGCGATGATGTCCGGTCTGGACATTCATTACGACCTGGGCGAGGGACACCCGCTGCTCGGACGCCGCATGCCCGATCTCGACCTGGTCACCCCCGGTGGAACGGTGCGAGTATTCACCCTCCTTCACGACGCCCACCCGGTCCTTCTGAACCTCGGCAAGCCCTGGGGTTTCGACATCTCCCCATGGGCACACCGAGTGTTGACGATCGACGCCAAATATGCCGGCGATTGGGAGCTTCCGGCCCTGGGCCAAGTAGCAGCCCCTGCTGCCGTGCTGATCAGACCCGATGGATACATCGCCTGGGTGGGGGACGGTATAGATACCGGATTGCGCGACGCGCTGACTACCTGGTTCGGATCACCATGACGCGACGCGATGCTCGGCCCAACCGAACGCCGAATGGAGTAGACGTCGACTCGCACACCCGAACCGCAACTGCGACGCCACAAACGTTGATGCACCCGCCTCCACGTGACTGATGCTTACTTTGCCGGTCCCAGGCGGTGGACGCGCAGGGCGTCGGCGAGGAGGGTGAAGGGCCGGGCGGGTGGCCGACCTGGGCATCGGCACGGCACACGACGGTCCGACTCCGACCACCGAGTCCCTGTCAGCCGCGCTCAGGACCACTCTGACCCCCGAGACCCGCGCACGAGCGACCGCCGTGGCCGGCACGATCCGCACCGACGGGGCGACGGTGGCCGCGACGCTGCTGGTCGAGTGCGGGCGGTGCCGACGAGCCGGACCCCGAAGCGCCGGGCGACGGTCTAGGAGCCTCGCCCTCGCGCCGTCGCGCCTTAGCGCGGCCAGTGAGGGTCGGCCCCGGCGCGCCGGTAGACTGCCGTCCATGACGGAGCGAGCCCGAGGGACCCCAGGTCCGGCCGGTGACGGACCTGGACCGGTCATGGCGATCGGGGGAGCCGAGGACAAGCTCCGGGACAAGGTCATCCTGGCCCGGTTCGTCGAGCTCGCCGGCGGCACCGAGGCGCGGATCGTGGTGATCGCCACCGCTTCGAGCCTGGGCGACGAGGCCACCGAGCTGTACTCGACGCTGTTCACCAGCTTCGGAGCGGCCCACGTGTGGGGACTCCGGCCGGTGACCCGGGTGTACGCCAACGACCGGTCCATGTCCGACGTGGTCGAGCAGGCCACGGGGGTGTTCCTGACGGGCGGGAACCAGCTCCGCCTCTCCTCCGTGGTGGTGGGGACCGCCCTGGGGGCGGCCCTGATCGCGGCCCGCGAGCGGGGCGCGGTGATCGCGGGGACCTCCGCCGGCGCCAGCGCCGTGGCCACGCACATGATGGCGTTCGGGATGTCGGGGGCGACGCCGAAGCACCGGATGGCGCACATGTCTGCCGGGCTCGGGTTGCTCCGCGGCGTGGTGGTCGACCAGCACTTCGAGCAGCGCACCCGCCTCGGGCGCCTGCTGGCGGTGGTCGCGCAGTCGCCCTCACTGGTCGGCCTGGGCCTGGACGAGGACACCGCGGCCATCGTGTACGGGGACGACACCATGGAAGTCATCGGGCGGGGCGCCGTCACCGTCGTGGACGGCTCCAACGTGACGACGGACGCGTTCCAGACCAAGGGACACCGCCCCATGATGGTGTCGGGGGCCGTGCTGCACTCCCTGCCGGCGGGCTACCGGTTCGACCTCAAGAGCCGGACGCTGCTGGCGGCTCCGGAGCCCCACGTCCGCCGGACGACTCAGCGGCGGGAAACCGCCCAGCGCCGGCTTCGCCGGGTCTCCCGGGAGATCGCCGCGGAGGGCGCGGACAGCTTCGTGATGGATCGGCGGGCGTCCCGGGAGGAGCGGGAGGCCTCGGAGTGAGCGCCTCCCGGACGAGGATGGTGGCCGCACGAGAGCGCACCCGCCGGGAGCCGGGCGCGCGGAAGCCCCCTGCCGCCCCGGACCTCCGCATCCTGGAGACCCAGATCTTCCGGGGGCCCAACTACTGGTCCTATGAGCCGTGCATCCGCCTCCTGGTCGACCTGGGCTCGCTCGAGCACTGGCCGTCAAACACGCTCCGGGGGTTCACCAAGAAGCTCCTCCAGCGGCTGCCGGGGATCGCCGAGCACTCCTGCTCGGTGGGGCGCGCCGGCGGGTTCGTGGAACGGCTGAACGAGGGGACGTGGCTGGGACACGTGGCCGAGCACATCGCCCTCGAGCTCCAGCGCGAGTCCGGGGCGCACATCTACCGGGGCAAGACCCGAAGCGCGACCGAGCCCGGGCAGTACAACGTGATCTACGGCTACGTCGAGGAGCAGGTCGGCGTGGCCGCCGGCAAGCTCGCCGTCCGCCTGGTGAACGACCTGGTGAAGCCGGAGGAGGGGTTCGACTTCCCGGCCGAGCTGGAAGCGCTCATCCTGCTGACGGAGCGGCGCGCGTTCGGTCCATCCACCCAGGCCATCCTGGACGAGGCGGCCAACCGGGACATCCCGTACCTCCGCCTGAACGAGGCCTCGCTTCTCCAGCTGGGGCAGGGGAAGTACCAGCGGCGGGTCCGGGCCACCATGACGTCGCTGACCCCGGCGCTGGCGGTGGACATCGCGGGCGACAAGAAGCTCACCACGCAGCTGCTGGCCGCGGCGGGGCTGCCGGTGCCCCGGGGCGAGATCGTGCGGACCCAGCAGGAAGCCGTGGCCGCGGCCCGTCGGATCGGCTACCCGGTGGTGACCAAGCCGATCGACGGCAACCACGGCCGGGGCGTGATGCTCGAGCTCCGCGACGAGCACGCCGTTCGGTCCGGGTTCAAGCAGTCGCTGGAGGAGGCCCGCCGCAAGGCCGCGGTGGTGGAGAGCTACGTCACCGGGAACGACTACCGGGTGCTGGTGATCGGCGGGCACATGGTGGCCGTGGCCGAGCGGATCCCCGCGCACGTCGTCGGGGACGGGAAGCACACGGTCCGCCAGCTGGTGGAGCGGACGAACCAGGACCCCCGGCGCGGCATCGGCCACGAGAAGGTCCTGACCAGGATCAAGCTGGACCCCGTTGCCGAGGAGCTGGTCCGAAAGCAGGGTTTCGAGCTGGACGACGTGCCGCCCAGGGACGCGTTCGTGAAGCTCGCCGCCACGGGGAACATGTCCACCGGCGGGATCTCCATCGACCGGACCTGGGACGCGCACGAGGAGAACGTGGAGATCGCCGAGGAGGCGGCCCGGGTCATCGGCCTGGACGTCGCGGGCATCGACTTCCTGACCCCGGACATCTCCCAGCCCGTTCGGGAGACCGGCGGCGCCATCGTCGAGGTGAACGCCGCACCGGGGTTCCGCATGCACACGAACCCCACCGAAGGCGAGCCGCAGTACGTGGCCAAGCCCGTCATCGACCTGCTGTTCCCGCCCGGGACGCCGTCGCGGATCCCGATCGTGGCCGTGACCGGCTCGAACGGAAAGACCACCACCGTGCGGATGATCGCCCACATCATGAAGGGGATGGGCCACAAGGTCGGGCTGACCTCGACCGACGGCATCTACATCGACGAGCGGCTGGTGAAGCGGGCCGACGCCGCAGGGCCGAAGTCGGCCCAGATGGTGTTGCAGAACCCGCGCGTGGACTTCGCCGTCTTCGAGGTGGCCCGAGGCGGGATCCTCCGGGAGGGCCTGGGCTACGGCCGCAACGACGTGGCCGTGGTGCTGAACGTGACCGGCGACCACCTGGGGCTTCGGGACGTCAACTCGCTGGAGCAGCTGGCCGCGGTGAAGCGGGTGATCGTGGAGGCGGTGCCCCGGACCGGCACCGCCGTGCTGAACGCGGACGATGAGCTGGTGGCGGAGATGCGGCGGCACTGCTCGGGCTCGGTGATCCTGTTCTCCATGCGTGATCGCGACGACCTGGTGGAGCGGTGGATCCGTCGGGGCCGCAAGGCGGTGGTGCTGGACCGGGGACCTCGGGGCGAGATGATGGTGATCCGGGAGGGCCGGCGGACCATGCCGATCGCCTGGGTCCACCTGCTGCCGGCGACGTTCGAGGGCCGGGCCCGCATGATGGTCCAGAACGCGATGGCGGCGGCGGGGGCGGCCCATGCTGCGGGAGCCCACCTCCACGACATACGCCAGGGCCTGCGGACGTTCACGACCTCCTACTACCAGGCACCGGGGCGCCTGAACCTGTTCGAGCTGGGTGGGGTCAAGGTGCTGGTCGACTACGCGCACAACGCCCACGGGCTCCAGGGGGTGGGCGAGTTCGTCGAGCAGATGACGACCGGGGCGCCCATGGGCCCGCCCGGCGCGCCGACGTGGACCGCCAACCTGCGCGTGGCCGTGATCGCCACCCCGGGTGACCGCCGCGACGAGGACATGCGCGAGCTGGGGCGCGTGGCGGCGAAATACTTCGACGAGATCATCATCCGGGAGGACCGGAACCTCCGCGGTCGCAAGCCCGGCGAGGTTGCCGCCCACGTCCTGGAAGGCGTGCACGAGGGCATGCGGGCCGGAGGTCGGGCGGGCAGCGTGGAGGTCGAGCTGGACGAGATGGAGGCCACCCGGCGGGCCCTCGACCACAGCAGGCCGGGCGACCTGGTGGTGCTGTGCGTGGACTACGCCACCGAGGTGTGGAAGGAGCTGGAGGTGCGCCGGTCCTTGGCTCAGCCAAGCGTGCTCCCCGCCCGAGAGGGCGGCGACGGCCAGGTCGAGGGCCTCAGCGGCGACCCCGACCTCGTCCAGTTCGAGCTCGGCCTGTAGAGGACGGCGATGAGCGGCAGGAGCCGCGTGTGGACGTGGGCGAGACTGGCACTGCTCGTGTCGGGGGCGCCGGTCGGGTACCTCGCCTATGCGTCAGGTCCCTTCCCTCGCCAATCGTCGCTCGGCAACACGGTCGATGCCGTCGTCGTTGGCGCATCCGTGTCGTTGCTCGGGTTGTTCTGCATGCTCACCCGGCGAGGAGTGTTCAAGCCCCCCCGGCCGCCAAGCCGGCCGGAGGTGCTCCTGCGAGCGCTGGCCATCGTCGTCATCACGGGCCTGTTCTCGTTGACCATGGCTCCGTGGAACAACCTCTGGGTGCACGTGGTTCTTCCGATCTCGATAGGTGTGGGGATCGTCGCGACCGGCTTCCGTGACGTGAGCCGCCGCGAGAAGGGTCTTCCCGAGACCAGGTCGGTCAGGTATGTGAGCCTCTGGGAAGGCTGACCGCGCTCCGGGCGCGGCGGACCAGCTGGCGGACGCGGCTGGGTCCGACACGCTTCGCGCCGCGGCCTTCCAGCAGCTTGAAGATCTCGGGGCGCTGGCCGAGGGCGGTGACGACGACGACGTCGGCGCGCTTGGACGAAGCGAGCATCCATTCCAGGGCGTGGATCTCGTCAGGGAACACGGGCACGTCGGTCGCACCGCCGTCGTCTGCGCCGGTGATCAACAGGTCCACCAGCTCACGCGCATCGCGTCCCCGCAGGTAGCGGTGGAGCTCCGCGACGGCCACGTGGTCGGCGCCTCGAGCCGCCAGGTACCCCATGCCGTGGAGGACCTCGTCGGTGCGGTCCCCGGCTGCGCCGTACGTCAGCCAGATCGCACGGCCCGGCGCTCGCAGGCCCCGTGCCAGCTCGGTGAGCCCGGCCATGCCCGCTTCGTTGTGGGCGTAGTCGACCACGACGATCCGCCCGTCCAGCTCGAACAGGTTGGCGCGGCCGGGGTTCGTCTCCGGGTCCAGCACGAACGTGCGGAGGCCCCGGACGACGGCCTTCGTGGGGAGGCCCACCGACAGGGCGGCCGCCGCGGCCGCCATCGCGTTGTGGATGTTGTGGCGGGAGATGCCGGCAAGCGTCACCGGGACGTCCTCCAAAAGAATCAGCGGCTCGGGGTCGTGTCCGGGGTCCAGGACCGCGAGCGCGCCGTCGATGACCGTCATGGCCCGGCCGTGCTCGGCCAGGGCGATGCGCAGCGCCGGGTGGTCGGCGTCGAGGGAGTACAGGAACGAACGTCCGGTCGCCAACCGCCGCATGGCCAGCACGCGGGGGTCGTCCGCGTTCAGGACGTCCCACCCGTCCGGCCTGGTGATCCGCACGATGGTCGACTTCACCTCCGAGAGCTGGTCCAGCGTGTGGATGCCGTGCAGCCCCAGATGGTCCGCGGACACGTTGGTGACCACGGCCACGTCGTTGTGGGCGGTGCCGATGCCGCGCAGCAGGATGCCGCCCCGCGCCGTCTCCAGCACGGCAAGCTGGACGCCCGGCTGGGTGAGCGCAGTCCCGGCTCCTCCGAACCCGGAGTAGTCCCCTTCCTCGATGAGCCGCCCGTCGACGTACACGCCGTCGGTGGACGAGTAGGCCACGGACAGTCCCGCGGTCCTTCCGATGTGGGCCAGCAGGCGAACCGTGGTGGTCTTCCCGTTGGTGCCGGTCACGGCGACCACCGGGATGGAGGGCGCGGGGACGGTGGGCGACGGTCCGGGGTCGGCCGCGAAGACCGGGGCCGCTCGCTCGACGATCGCGCGGTGGAAGGAACGCCTGGCGTCCAGGACGGCTGCCATGAGCGCCGCCGCCTCGCGTCCGAAGACCTCCGCTGCGTTCCTCCGGCGCCATGGGTACGCCACCACGACCTGGTCGGGCTCGGGGCCGGCGCGGGAGCGGACGGCCAGGTTGGTTCCCGTGGCGGCGGCCAGGCGCCGGGTCAGGTGGCCGGCCAGCCGAGCCGCGAAGCGGCGCCGGTGGACGGTTCCCGGAGTCCCGGGCCTGGCGCCCGGACCGGACGGCAGGCCCAGCCGCGCGGCCAGAGCGGCCGCTCGCTCCTCGGGAAGCGCCATCCATGCCGGAACGGCGAGGGTCAGCTTGATCGCGGGGCGTGGGAAGTACAGGTTCGGGCCGTCCAGCACCCGCAGCTCGACGAGCGTGACCCGCGGGGTCCCCATCTCGGCGCGGACTGTACCGTGTGGCGGGCGCCGGTTCGGCTCGTCGAGCGGCGGTTCGACCCTACCCGGCGGCGGGTCGGACAAGGCGCCGGGCGGCTTCCTGGCCCGTTCGGATGCAGTCGGACACACCGAGGCCCTCGAGGTAGGCGCCGGCCAAGGTGATCTTCTCAGGGAGCGAGCGGCGGATGGCGGCGACGCGGTTCGCGTGGCCGAGCCCGAAGACGGGGAGGGACCGGGCCCAGCGGCGCACGCGAACGTCCGCCGCAGGGCGGATCGCCTCCATGGCCGCGTCGACCTCGTCGCGGACCCTACCCTTCAGGACGTCGTCGGGCAGCGCCAGCGCTTTCGCGTCGGTGACCACGGCGCGGAGCCACACGCGCTCGGCGGACGCCGCATGGGCCCACTTCACCGGAAGCCAGGAGCACGCCGCCACGATCGCCCGCTCCTGGGGCGCGACGAGGTAGCCGGAACCGTCCAGCGGGCGACCGATGGTCCCGGACTCGTAGCCGAGGAGCACCACCGCGGAGGCGCTGTACCGGATGTCCCTGAGCGGCCCGGCGGCCTCCGGCGCCACGGTCTCGAGCAGGCGGGCCGCCGCCGGGGCGGGGACGGCCAGCAGGATCGCGTCAGCGCGAACGTCCTCGCCCATCGCTCCCACGCTCAGCCCCTCGCCGTCCACTGAGATCGACTCCGCGGCGCAGCCGGTCCGGAGCCGGGCGTCCGCGAGATCCTCGACCAGGGCTGCGACCAGGCGGCCCATGCCGCCGCGCACCGAAAGGAACATCGGGCCGGATGGCCGCGGACGCCGGCGCGCCGCCGCGATCAGGCTGCGCGCGCCGAGCGCGTCCGGGTACGCGTGGCCGAAGCTGACCTCGCCGAGAGGCACGCCGTACACGCCGACGATCAGGGGAGCGATCACGCGGTCCGTCCACGACCGGCCGAATCGGCGCCGGGCCATCTCGCCCACCGAGGGCTCCATGGTCCCGTTCGGCTCTGCCGGCAGCACGCGGTCGGCCCACGCCCGAAGCGCCCCGCCCGGCCCGACGATCCCCGCCCGGACCGCCTCCACCAGAGCCGAGGCCCGCGTCGGGATGCCCATGGCCAGGCCGGGCGGCAGGAGCCGGAGCCGCCCGTCCACCAGCAGGAACGCTCGGGAGGCCTGGGGCCGCGGGGACACCAGCTCTAGGCCGAGCTCCTCCGCCAGTTCCCGGGCCCACGGCTTGGTGGCCAGGAACGAGTCGGGCCCCCACTCCAGGGCGGCCCCGTCGATCGTCTCGGTCCACAGCTTGCCGCCCAGGCGCTCGGAGGCCTCCAGCACGGTGATCTCGACGGCGGTGCCCGAAGAGGCGGCCTCCATCCGCGCGGCTCGGGCCGCGGCCAGCCCAGCGATCCCGCCCCCCACGACCACGAGCTTCACGGTTCCCTATCCTACGGAGGCAGCGCGCGGCGTCCGGTGGCAGACTCATCGCATGGACGACGACGAGAAGCTCCTGCGGCGTGCCGAGCAGACGCTCACCGAGATCAAGATCGCCCAAGGCCTCTCCAACCGCCACGCGTCGGTGCTGGCCGCGCTCCGCATCCGGCTGAAAGGTGACCCCGGGAAATCGCTCGACGACATGCTGGAGGCGGCCGGGGACCTCACGCCGGGCAGCGGGCTGGACGACCTGCTCGCCGGGGAGCAGAAGCCGAAGCAGTCGCTGGACGACCTGCTGCGGGAGAAGAAGCCCAAGCCCGAATGGCCGGGCTCCGGGGGGGCTGACTCGTGATGAGTCGGGACGGCGGGATTTGAACCCGCGACCTCAGCGTCCCGAACGCTGCGCGCTACCAAACTGCGCTACGTCCCGTCGGCCGGCTGGGCCGGCCAGGCGCTTAGTGTAGCGGCTGGCCAGGATCGTCCCCCGGCCGTTTGCGATGCGGTCCCGTATGGGAAGGGAAGGCACGTGGGTATGCTTCGAAAGCCCCGATCGTGAGGATCGCCGAGGTCGCTCCCCCCTGGATCGCCGTTCCGCCCAAGGGCTACGGCGGGATCGAGTGGGTGGTGTCGCTCGTGGCCGACGGACTGGCGGAGCACGGCCACGACGTGACCCTGTTCGCCACCGGTGACTCCACCACCAAGGCCCGCCTGGAATACGTGTTCGAGCACGCCCCCGGGGCCACCTGGATCAATTCCGTCTACCACGACACAGTGCACGCGCTGCACGCGTTTCGGGACCCCGGACGGTTCGACCTGTACCACCTCCACGTGCCGTGGGCGGCGCTGGTGGCCGGGACCCTGTGCGGCCGGCCCATCGTGCTCACCGTCCACGGCTCGATCAACGACCGGATGCGCGACCTGTTCGACCGGGTCGGGGACCGGGCGTGGTTCGTCGCCATCAGCGAGTCGCAGCGCCGCCAGATGGAGGAGCTCCGGTACGCGGGTGTCGTCTACAACGGCATCGACCTGGAGCAGTACCCATTCCAGGCCGACAAGGACGAGTACCTGTTGTTCCTGGGGCGTGCGGCGCCGGAGAAAGGGCTGCTCCGGGCGGTCCTGACGGCGAAGAAGGCCGGGCTGCCGCTGGTGCTCGCGCTGAAGATGGCCGATCCGCACGAGCGGGAGCACTGGGAACGCGACGCCAAGCCCCACCTGCCGCCGGGAACGGTGGTCCACGACGAGATCGACCACGAGGGGAAGGTCGAGCTCCTGGCCCGCGCGAGGGCGGTCCTGTTCCCGATCGACTGGGAGGAGCCGTTCGGCCTGGTCATGACGGAGGCCATGGCGTGCGGGACGCCGGTCATCGCCACTCCGCGGGGCTCGGTTCCCGAGGTGATCGCGGACGGCGAGACGGGGTTCATCGTGCCGGTCGAGGACTACCCGGCGGCGGCCGTGGAGTGCCTGGGCCGGCTGGACGAGATCGACCCCAAGGCGTGCCGAGCTCGTGTCGAGCGGCTGTTCTCGAAGGAGGCCATGGTCCAGGGCTACGAACGCGCCTTCGAACGCGTGCTCGCCGAAGAGTCCTGAACGCGGCCTGGCGAGCCTACCCGGCGTGGCCGTCGGCCGGTTGCAGGTCGAGGAGGGTGGCCCCCGGCCGGCACAGGAACCGGAACGGCGCGTACTTGCTCGTCCCCATGCCCTGCGACACGTGCAGGTACGACGGTCCCAGCCGGAACATGCCGCTGGCCATCCGTCTCGGCATGTGCGAGTTCGTGACCAGGGCTCCCACCACCGGCAGCCGGACCTGGCCGCCGTGGGTGTGGCCGGCCACGATCAGCTCGTACCCGAGGGCGGCGAGCTCGGGGGCCGGGTCCGGCGAGTGCACCACCGCCAGGCCGAACCGTTCCTGCGAGCGCCGGGGCGCCACCCGCAGGTCGCTCCGGTGGATGTGGGGATCGTCCAGCCCCACGACCTCCAGGCGGGTCCCGTTCAGCGAGATGTCGCGGCGGACGTTGTGCAGGTACACCCACCCGTCCGCGGTGAGCTGCTCGACCAGCTCGCGGTCGCGGCTGCGGGTCAGCCGGCGCCGCCGGGACGTGCCGCCCGGGAAGAAGTACTTGAGGTAGCTGGTGGGCCTGGGCCGGTAGTAGTCGTTCGAGCCCAGGACGAAGTAGGACGCCAGGCGGCCCCGGACCGGCCGGAGCGCCTCGACCACCGGCTCGACCGCGTCGGCCTCACCCAGGATGTCGCCGGTGACGACGGCGACGTCGGCCGTCGGGAGGCCGGCCAGGAACCGCGCCTTCCGCCGGTCGTCCGGCTGGAAGTGCAGGTCGGACAGGTGCAGGATCGAGAGCCTGCCGGCGTCCGCCGGTAGGATGTCCAGGCGGTACCGGGATAGGCGAAACCACGTCTGTTCGATGGCCATCCCGTAGGCCACGCACAGGGCGCCGGCCACCAGGACGGCCGCGACGATCCACCAGACCACGAAGGGGAGTCTACGTGGGGGATGAGGCCACAGAGGCCACGAAGGCCACGAAGGCCACGGACCTCGAGGAGCGGCTGGCCGCCGAGATCCGCACCGCCCTGAAGTCCGGGCAGAAGGTCCGGCTGGCGGCCCTTCGGCTGCTGTCGTCCTCGGTCCACAACCGCGAGGTCGAGCTGAGGCGGCCCCTCACCGAGGAGGAGTTCCGCGAGGTGGTGGGGCGGGAGGTCCGGCGGCGCGGCGAGAGCATCGAGGCCTACGAGCGCGGCGGGCGCGAGGAGCTGGCGGCCCGGGAGCGCGAGGAGCGCGACGTCCTGTCCGCCTACCTCCCGCCGCAGCTCTCCGAGGAGGAGGTCGACGCCCTGGTCGACGAGGCCATCGCCGCCACCGGCGCCACCGACCTCAAGGAGATGGGCAAGGTCATGGGCCACGTCATGGGCCGGGCCAAGGGAAAGGTCGACGGCTCGGCGGTCCAGGCCAGGGTCCGGGCCCGCCTGGGCGAGCTGGGGTCCCCCACCTCCTAGCGGCGCGCCCCCGGTCCCGTGGGTCCGGTCGGTCCGGTCGGCCCCGGCGGTGTCGTCGGCGGTGGGCTGGGTGGCGGCGGGGGCGGAGACGGCTGGGTGAACCGCCCCACCGTGATGGTCACCGTGGAACCCGCCAGCACGCTCGCCCCGGGCCCGGGCTGCTGCTGGAGCACCAGCCCGTCCTGGGCCGGGTCGGCCACCAGCACCTCGTTCACCGCGACGTTGAACCCCGCGCCGGCCAGCGCGGACCTCGCCGCCGCCTCGGGAAGCCCCACCACGCCCGGAACCTGGGCCTTCGGCGGCTGGCCGTTGCTGATGTACAGGTTGACGATCGACCCGAGCTCGACGGTCGATCCTCCGCCCGGACTCTGGGAGGCCACCGTCCCCGCCGGCAGGGTGGAGTTGACCTGTCCTGCCACCATGGGCGAGAAGTTCGCGTCACCCAGGATCTTGATGGCCTCGTCCTGCGCCTTGCCCACCACGTCCGGGACGGTTCCGGTCGGCGGCGGCGGCGGCGGCGGCCAGTCCTTGGGCGGCATGCCCCGCACGAACACCGACATCACGTCGTGCCATTCCTCGGCCGGGATGTCGCCTCCGAACATCTCCGGGAACCCCTCGACGCCCAGCATGCTGCGGGGAACGCCCGGGTACCCCACCCATATCGCGGTGGCCAGCTGGGGCACGTACCCGCAGAACCAGGCATCCTTGAACTCCTCGTTGGTGCCGGTCTTGCCGGCCTGCGGCCTCCCGATGTTGGCTCGCGTGCCCGTGCCGTGGGCGACCACCCCTTTCAGCATGTCGGTGACCAGCAGGGCGATGTCCTTCTTGACCACCTGGTGGCACTGGGAGGTCGGGTCGTGCTGGTAGATGGTCTTCCCGCCCGGCCCCACGATCCGCTCCACGGCGTAGTAGGGGCAGTACATGCCGTCGTCGGCCAGCGTGGCGTATGCGGTGGCCATGTCCAGGGGCGAGACCGAGCCCGTTCCCAGGGTGATGGAGCAGTCGGCTCCCCCCTGGGGAAGGGTGTCCCCGGGGATGCCCATGTCCTCGGCGGCCCGGGCGATGTTGGGCGGCCCCACGTCACGGGCCAGCTGCCCGAACACCACGTTGATGGAGTCGGCGGTCGCCGTGTACAGGTCCACGAACCCGGAGTCCCCGGCGCCCTCCGCGTTGAACGGCTTCCAGCCGTTGCACTCCTTGGACAGGTCGACGGGAGAGGCCGAGCTGTACTCCCTGGTCGGAGGGATGCCCTGGCGGAACGCCGCGACCAGCGTGAACGGCTTGAACGCCGACCCCGTCTGGCGCCGGCCCAGCCCGTCCAGGCCGCTCACCAGATCGGTCTGGGTCTGGGAGAAGTTCCGGCCCGAGGCCAGCACGCGGATCGCTCCGGTCCCCGGTTCCACGGTGGCGATGGAGGACTGCGGGTCGGAGTTGAGCGGGAGGTGGCTCTTGATGACGTGGAGCGCGGTGGACTCCCAGGCCGGGTTCAGGGTCGTGTAGATCGACAGTCCGCCCTGGTACAGCGCGTGGACGCGCTGGTTCTTGGTGGCGCCGAGAACGTCGAACTGCCCGTCCTTGTTCTCCTCGATCAGCTTTCGGACGAACTGCACGAAGAACGGCTGGCGCGACTGGAGCGGTTTGCCGGCGTTCTTGGAGAGGCCGAGCGGCAGGGCCTCCATCGTGGTCGCCTTGTCCTGGCTGATCCACCCGATCTGGGCCATCCGGGCCAGCACGACGTTGCGGCGATCGAGCGTGGCGGTGGGGTCGGCCAGCGGATCGTACTGGGATGGGTTGGAGATCATGCCGGCGAGCATGGCCGCCTCGGGGAGGGTCAGCAGGTTGGCGTGGTGGCCGAAATAGAACTCCGACGCCGCCTCCAGGCCGTACACGCCGTTCCCCAGGTAGATCTCGTTCAGGTACAGCTCCAGGATCTCCTTCTTGGTGTAGGTCTGCTCGATCTTGACGGCGAGCTGCGCCTCGCGGAGCTTTCGGATCAGGGTGTCGGCGGTGTGGCCGGTGATGTTCTTCACCAGCTGCTGGGTGATGGTCGAGCCGCCCTGGGTGATGTGGCCGGCCCGGAGATTGGCCAGCGCGGCCCGGACGATGGCCTTCACGTCGATGGCGCCGTGGTGGAAGAACTGGTAGTCCTCGATGGCCAGGACGGCCCGCCGCCCCACCGGAGCGATCTGGTCGAGGTGCACCACCTTGCGGTTCTCCAGGTACAGCGTGGCGAGCCTGGTGTTGTCCTCCGCGAAGATGGTGGAGCGCTGCGGGAACCGTGGGAACTGGATGTCGGTGTTGGCCGGGAGGGCCAGCTTCTGCTCGACGTTCTTGGCGGCGGTGCCCAGGGCGCCGACGATCGGCAGGAACGTGAGGGCCACGAACACGCCGGCCGCGGCCATGATCAGCAGGAGCAGGACGGGCCGGAGCGGCCACGCCACGGGCCCGCGGGGCGGACGTTGCCCCCCGGGACGTGGACCAAGTGATCTTCGTCGCTGGACGGTGACTGCCATAGGGTGGGGCCGAAGCCGCGGCAAGGATAGCGTGGCGGCGGGGCTATGGGGAGGGTGGCGCACGATGGCCCGTCCGGCCGGAAGGGGTCCGTTCTGGTTCCCCGTGGCGGTGGTCGTCGTGGTCCTGGCGGCGTGCAGCTCGAATCCGTCCCCCGTTCCGACCGGTTCCCCGCCGATCGGCTCGTCCGTCTCCTCGTCCCCGGTGCCGTCCGGGTCGGGCGAGCCGGCCTGGCCCACCTACCACCGGGACGGGGCCCGAACCGGATTCGACCCGTCCTCGCCGGCGCTCGGCTCCGTCCGGCAGGTGTGGACGTCACCCCGGCTGGACGGCGCCGTCTACGCCGAGCCGCTGGTCCTGGGCGACCGGGTCTTCGTCGCCACCGAGGGCGACTCCGTGTACGCCCTGGACGCGGCGACGGGAGACGTGGCGTGGCGGACCAACCTCGGGGGGCCGGTCCCCCGGTCGAGCCTGCCGTGCGGCAACATCGACCCCACGGGCATCACCGGGACGCCGGCCATCGATCCTGCCGGCAGGCTGCTGTATGCGGTCGACTTCGTCCAGCCCGGCCGGCACGAGCTGGTCGCGCTCGACGTGGGCGCCGGCCGGGTGCGGTTCCGGCGCTCGGCCGACCCGCCCGGCCTGGACCCGCTGCTCGAGCAACAGCGAGGCGCGCTGGCGATCTCGGGCGGGCGGGTGTTCGCGGCGTTCGGCGGCCTGTTCGGCGACTGCGGCGACTACCACGGCGCTGTCGTCGGCGTGGCCCTGGACGGTTCCGGGCCGCTGCTGTCCTACCTGGTGCCCTCCGGGCGGGCCGCCGGGATCTGGGGGCCGTCCGGCCCCGCCGTCGATCCCCAGGGGAACCTGCTGGTGGCCACCGGGAACAGCGATTCGGGATCCGACTTCGACTTCGGAGACGCCGTGATCCGCCTGTCCCCGGACCTGAAGGAGATCGGGTGGTTCGCCCCTTCCAACTGGGCAGCCCTCGACCAGGGCGACATCGACCTGGGGTCGGTGGGGCCGGCCGTCCTGTCGAACGGATTGGCGTTCCAGATCGGGAAGGAGGGCGTGGGATACCTGGTCAGGCCCGGCGACCTCGGTCAGATCGGCGGCGAGGCCTTCTCGGCCAGCGTGTGCTCCGCCGCGTTCGGAGGGACGGCCTCGATGGGGGCGTTCGTGTACGTCCCCTGCACCGACGGGCTGGTGGCCCTGAAGGTGGACTCGGCGGGTCCGTCCTTCTCGGTGGCCTGGAGGACCCCGGGGTTCGAGGCCGGGCCTCCCATCGTGTCCGGGGGAGCGGTGTGGTCGGTGGACATCGGGAGCGGAGACCTGGTCGCATTCGACAGCGCCGATGGCCACGAGGTCTTCCGGGCTCCGCTCGGAGCGGTCACGCACTTCGCCACGCCCGCGGCGGTGTCGGGCCGCCTGTACGTCGCCGCCACCGACCGAGTGGTGGCGTTCTCGGGCATCTGATCTGCGCCGAGCCATCCACGTTCACATTGACCGGCCGGCGAGCCAGGAGCTAGGGTCTC
This sequence comes from Actinomycetota bacterium, assembly GCA_030774015.1. Classification (NCBI taxonomy): domain Bacteria; kingdom Bacillati; phylum Actinomycetota; species Actinomycetota bacterium. The sequence continues at coordinate 15,725 of JALYLZ010000117.1, forward strand.
GAACACCGGTGGCCCCGCTTCCCCAGGCAGGAGGGATGGCGGTGGAGATCACTGTTGGGACGTTCAACCTCAATAACCTGTTCTCGCGGTTCGACTTCAAGGCCGAGATCGACACGACCCAGCCGGGGCCGCCCATCGAGTCGCGAACGACCTTCAACTTCGACGATCCTCAGTCGTTCGTCCTGCGCACCTACCTGGGAGCCCTGGTGAGGCCGAAGCCGTCGGACGCCCAGCAGATGCTGGCCGACCGGATCAAGGCCATGGATCTCGACGTCCTCGCGGTGCAGGAGGTGGAGGACATCGACACGCTGAGGACGTTCAACGGGCAGCAGCTGGGCGGCCTCTACGAGGAGATCGGACTCGTCGAGGGGAACGACCCCCGGCTCATCGACGTCGGGGTCCTGTCGAAGTTCCCGCTGGGCGCGGTCACGTCGTGGCGGCACGCCGTCTACCTTCCCGATCCCACCAGGCCCATCTTCAGCCGGGACATGCTCGAGGTGGACGTGATATGAACGCCTCCCGAACCCGTCGCCTCCTGACCATCTTCATCCACCATCTGAAGAGCCGGTTCGTCCCCTTCGGGACGAACCCCACCACGGGTGCCGCCGACAACGACGAGCTCCGGCGGAGGCAATGCGTGGCCGCTGCCTCGATCATCCGGGCTCGTACCCGACCGGACAGCACCTTCGCGGTCCTTGGGGACATGAACGACAATCCGGATTCCGCCCCCCTGGCCCCACTCGTGTCGTCGGATCTCGAGCTGGTGAACGCCCTGGTCGATCCAACGGAGTCCCAGGGCTCGCCTGGAGAGGACCCGATGCCGAAGACGACCGCGTGGACGGAGCGGTTCAAGCCGACCGGCCAGCCGGCCGAGCACAACCTGTTCGACCAGATCTGGCTGAGTCCGTCGCTCGGCCCGAAGCTCCTTCATTCGGAGATCAATCGGAGGACGCACCTTTCGGGCGACGGCAGCGACCACGACCCCGCCTGGGTCCGGCTCACCGTGGGTTGAGCGACCTAGCCGAACAGGTGGGCGGCCATCCGGTCCAGCCCGGCGCGGTCGTGCACGTCGAGGGGTAGCTCGGGGACGTAGGTGAGCGGGACCTCCGGGTACGCGCTCGCGAACGGCTTCACCGCCGCCCGGCCTCGCGCCTCCACCGCCCGCAGCCGTTCCCCGATCTCCAGGCAGGCCGCCGCGGCGCGTTCCGGGGGCGAGCCCGGTGCCAGCCGCTCGACCACGCCCGGAGCCGCCGTCAGCGAGGGCGCCTCGACCCACCGGTTCACCACGACCCCCGACAGGTGCATGTCCGAGGAGGTCAGCCGCTGCACGAAGTGCCCGGCCTCGTCCAGGCTGGCCCGCTCGGGCGCCGTCACCACCACGAACCCGGTCTGCTCCTCCGACAGCAGGGCGTGGACGCTGGCGGCGCGCTGCTTGAAGCCGTCGTACATGCCCTCGAAGGCGGACAGGAACTCGGCCGTGTCCGACAACAGCTCCGCGCCGGCGATGCGGCCGACCGTGGCCGACAGCAGCCGGGCCCCCATGCTGGCGCCCCGCATGCCGGCCCGCCCGGCCCCCCGGGTGGGCCACAGCAGCCAGCGGAACATCTTCCCGCCCAGGAAGTCGGTCAGCCGCCGCGGCGCGTCCAGGAACGACAGGGCGCTGCGAGTGGGAGGCGTGTCGATGACCACGGCCTCCCAGTCCTCCGTGGTGGCCAGCTCGTACAGGCGTTCCATGGCCATGTACTCGTACGTGCCGGACAGGGTCGAGGCGATCCGCTGGTAGAAGCGGTTGGACAGGATGCGGTCGCGGCGTTCCGGGCTCGCCGCATGGCGCTCCACGAGCTCGTCGAAGGTGCGCTTCGTGTCCAGCAGCAGGGCCTCCATCGTGGCGCCCTGGCCCGCGTCGACGGTGGAGCGTTCGCCGGGTGTCTTGGGCAGCCCCAGCGAGGTGGCCAGCCGCTTCGCCGGGTCCACCGCCATCACGATGGTCCGCCGGCCGGATCGAGCCAGGGCCGTCGCCACCGACGCGGCCACGGTGGTCTTCCCGACGCCACCGGCTCCGCACACCACGACGATGCGGCGTCGCTCCAGCCCCAGGGTCACGGCACCAGCTCTCGGGACAGCGCATCGACCTCCGCCGGCCCGAAGGACCGGGTGAACAGGAACGGCAGCTCGCTCAGGGGGCCGGCCGCCGACAGGGTCGAGATCAGGTCCTGCTGGGCCCTGACCCGGTCGTCCTGGGCCCGGGCCACCTGGAGCAGCGACGCGGCATCGGCTTCCTCGGCTTCCTGGCCCGCTTCGGCCAGGATCTTGACCAGCGCCGCGGGCCGGAGGCGGTGTGCCGCCGTCCGCGTTCCCCGGGGAAAGGCCGGCGGAAGGACCCGGTTCACGATCACCGCGCGGCACGGGATGCCCTCGTCCCGGAGCGCATCGGCGGTCTCGAGCGTCTCGACCACCGACATCTCCTCCGGGATGGCCACCAGCACCACGCCGGCCACCCGCCGCAGCAGCCGGTCGATCGATTCCAGCTGGCGGTGGGGGCGGCCCATCCGGATGATGTCCAGGAACGCGGAGGGAGCGCGGAGCAGCGGCAGGAGCTGTCCGGTGGGCGGCGCGTCCACCACCACCAGGTCGTACGGGCTGCGGCCTCGGACGCTCCCGGAGTGTCGACGCCACTCGGTCAGCTCGTAAAGCTTCCCCGCGGTCATGAGGTCCCGGAAGCCGGGGATGCCGTCGGTGGCCATCTCCACCACCCGGGCCCGGGCCAGGGTCCTGGACAGCGCGCGCATCCCGAAGAACATCCACAGGTACTCGACCAGGGCCTCCCGGGGGGCGATCTCCGTGATCGAGAACCCCAGTGGCGTGGGTCGCTCCTCGAACCCCGGCGCGGGCAGGTTCAGGAGGCGGGAGACCCCACCGCGCCCCTCCACCTCGGCCAGCAGGACCCGCCGGCGGCCCCGGGCGGCGCCCCGGGCCAGTGCGGCGGCCACGGTGGTCTTTCCCACCCCGCCCTTGCCCGAGACGATCAGCAGGCGGCGGTCCAGCAGATCGGCCCCGATCATGGCTCGGTAGGATACGCGGGGCATGGTGCCCCTCCGCCGTTTCCTGCTCCCCTCCGCGGCCGCCGCGCTGGCGCTGTTCCCCCTCCTGGCCCGTCCGGCCGTGGCCGCGTCCCCGTCCTCCGGGTCCACATCTTCCCCGTCCACATCTTCGGCGTCGCCATCATCGCTGTCGCCATCCCCAGCTTCGCCCTCCCCCAGCGCGGTGCTCGCTCCCGGCCTCCCGTCTGCCCCCGTGGTGGACGTGGTGAAGGTGGACGGCGTGATCGACCGCCCGGTGGCCGACTACCTGGTCGCCACGCTCGAGGACGCGGAGGCCCGCGGCGACACGGTCGTCGTGCAGCTGAACACGCCCGGCACGCTGGACGTCGATCCCACGGCGCTGGCCCGGCGCATCTTCGACGCCCGGGTCCCGGTCGTCGTGTGGGTGGGGCCGCCCGGCTCGCACGCCATGGGCGGCGGTCTGTTGCTGTTGTACGCGTCGAGCTACGCGGCCACGTCACCGGGCTCCGGGGTGGGCCCGCTGGACCCGCTCGACCTGGCGTCCACGTCCTCCACCGAGGATCCCGCGCTGAAGCTCCGGGCCCTCGCGCTGATCGACCGGTGGTCGTCCTCCCGGGGCCGCGATCCGGCCTTCGCGTCCTCGGGCCGCGAGGCGTCGGCCCGGCAGGCCCTCGATGCGCACGTGGTGCGGCGGGCCGCCGGCAGCCTGGGCGACCTGCTCCAAAAGATCGACGGCGTGACGGTTCCCGTCCAGGGAGGAACGGCCACGCTGCGGACGGACCCGAAGTATGCCGTCCTCCGCTTCCACGAGCTTGGCCCGGGCCGCCGGGTCCTGCACGCGGTGGCCTCCCCGGTGGCCATCTACGTGCTGTTGGTGCTGGGGCTGATGGCGATCGCGTTCGAGCTCACCCAGTCCGGCGTCGGCGTGGCCGGGATCGCGGGCCTGGCCGCGGTGGGGCTCGCGGCCTACGGGCTGCTGATCGTGCCGTTCGACCCGCTGGGGCTCGCGTTGCTGATCGGAGGAATGGTCCTGCTCTCGGTCGACGTGGCGCTCCGGCGGTTGGGCCCGATCACCGCCGCGGGCATGGGCGCGTTCGTGGCCGGCTCCGAGCTGGTGTTCCGGAAGGTTGCCCCGGCCATCGACCTGCCGATCTGGCTGGTGGTGCCGGCCGCCATCGCGGTGTTCCTGTACTGGGGATTCGCGCTCACCGTGGCCCAGCGGGCCCGCGAGCGGATCACCTCGACCCAGCGAGGCCTGGTGGGCCTGGTTGGCGAGGCCCGCGGCCTCCTGTCGCCCGAGGGTCCGGTGTTCGTGAAGGGCACGCTGTGGCGGGGTCGGGCCATGGACGGACCCATCCCGCCCGGCACCAGGGTCCGGGTCCGGGGCGTGGAGGGCCTGATCCTGCGGGTGGAACCCGAGGAATAGCCCGGCCCGGAGCCAGCCCTCCTCGCTGCCCTCTGGAACCCGCGCAATCTCACCGGCGTCGAATTACGAACTACTTCTGCAAAGGAGGGAGGCCCTCCCGCGGCCGACCCGAATGGCGACTGTGAACCGAATGATCGGCTGGCAGTTCCTGGCCGCGTGCCGCGGCGAGGACTCCGGCCTTTTCTTTGCCCCCAACTACTTCGAGCGCAAGGAGGAGAAGGACGCCCGCGAGGCCCGAGCCCGAGCCATCTGCCGCGGCTGCCCCGTTCGCGAGGAATGCCTGGAATATGCCCTGCGCATCCGGGAGCCTCACGGGATCTGGGGCGGTCTGAACGAGCTGGAGCGCCGTTCGCTCCTTCGGTCCCGGGAACGGGAGCGCCAGGCCGGGTGAGGAGAATCGCCGCCGCGGCCGGGATGTCGTAGGGTTCCGCCCGACTTCGACTCGGAAGGAGGCACGGTGGGACTCAAGGACAAGCCCAAGGCCAAGATGTTGGAAGGCCTCGGCTCGATCATGGAGCCGGGCGAGCAGATCCAGGCGGCGGTGATGGTCCTTCGGGGGCCCAGTCTGTGGCTGGTGGGCGGGATCCTGGGAGCCCTCCTCACCAAGTACTACTGGCTCGCCGTGACGGACCGGCGGGTGGTGGCGGTCCGCATGGGCAAGCCCGGCGACGTGCTGTTCTCCGAGCCCCGCGCCTCCGTCAAGCTGGCGGAGGCGACGCCGCACGCCGTCTACAGCAAGCTCGCCATCCAGCGCGCCGACGGGACGGTCGTTCGCTTCCGCGCCCACCGGATGTGGCGCGAGGAGTACGACAGCGTGGTCGCGGCCCTGGGAGGGGCCGTCCCGGCCGCCTAGTCCGGCCTAGTCTGGGCGTCGCAGGAACCGCAGGTCGCCCTGGCGCCGGGTGACGCCGCGCTGGTCGAACCATTCCAGCAGTGGCAGCGCGTACTTCCGGGACGTGCCCAGCTCCTCCCGGAACGCGCTCACCGTGACGCCGGTGGCGCCGGTTCGGCGGAGCACCTCCTCCGCCCGGCGGACGAGCTCCGGGGTGAGGACGATGTCCGGCGAGACCCGGACGATCGCGCCGGCCCGGCCCGCCGCGTCGACGACCTCGCGGGAGAACCCCGAACGGACCAGCTCCGGAACGCTGGGTGGAGCGGTTCCGCCGGCGGCGACCGCCTCCACCAGCCGGTCCACCTCCTCCCGGCGCTCGTCCAGCGCCACCCGGTGCGAGGACAGCCGGACCTCGGACCCGCTCCGGTGCAGCTTCCCCGCCTCCACGAGGTCCTCCACCAGCGCCTCCACCAGGCCAGGGTCGGCGCCGCGCCCGGCGCGTTCGAACGGCTCCGCGGCGGCGGAGCGGGCCAGGGACAGGTCGGTGCCCTCACGGAGCGGGTGCTCGGCGTGGAAGCGGCCGATCGCCCCGGTCACCGCTCCGGTCACGCCCTCGTACAGGTCCTCGCTGACCCACCACGCGCCGGCCCGCCGCGCGCCCGGGATGTGCTGCGGGCTCAGCCCGACCAGCACGACGAGGTCGCTCGCCCGGATCGCTCCGCGTTCCCGCACCAGCAGGGGCGGAAGCTCCTCGCGGGTCGCTCGCTCCCGGGCCCCAAGGCGGCGTTCCGGCTGCGGCCCCGGGCGCATGGGCGGCTCCGTGTCCAGCACCGTGCCGCCGGCCACCGTGGCCCGCCGCCCCGCCTCTCGCAGCACGAACCGCTCGTGGACGTCCAGCACCACCGGGGCGGAGAGGCGGATCCGGGCGAACGCGCCGCCCTCGCCCGGATAGAACCGGATCCGTGCGTCGCGCTCGGCCGAGCCGGCGTAGAGCTTGTACGCCCCCCGCGCGGACAGGGCGTGGTCCAGCCCGCGGATCGGCGTGATCCTGGCCTCGAACACCGTGGTCGGCCTCCATTGCCCCGGCAGCCCGATCACGTCGCCCCGTTCGAGCTGCTCCCGTTCCACCCCCACCAGGTTCGTGGCGACGCGGGACACCGGCCGGGCCGAATCGATGGCCAGCTTGTGGGTCTGGAGCCCCCGGATGCGGGCCCTGGCCCCCACGGGGTACACCTCGATCTCCTGCCCCACCCGGAGCGGCCCGCCGGCCAGGGTCCCGGTGACCACCGTGCCGGCGCCCCGGATCGAGAAGACCCGGTCCACGAACTGGCGGGGGCGACCGGCCTGCTCGGGTGGCGGCGCGGCGGCGACCAGATCGTCCAGCGCCGCCCGGAGGTCGTCGAGCCCCTCGCCGGTGAACGACGAGACCGGCACGATCGGCGCTCCCTCCAGGGCGGTCCCGGCCAGCCGCTCCCGCACTTCCTCCACCGCGATGTCCAGGGTCTCCTCGTCCACCAGATCGCGCTTGGTCAGCGCGACGACGCCGCCGTGGACGCCCAGCACGTCGACGATGGCCAGGTGCTCTTCGGACTGCGGTTTCCAACCCTCATCGGCGGCCACCACGAACAGCACCAGCCGGACCGGCCCCACGCCGGCCAGCATGTTCCGCACGAACCGCTCGTGGCCGGGGACGTCGACGAAGCCGACCTCGCGGCCCGATGGAAGGGTGGCCCACGCGAACCCGAGGTCGATGGTGAGCCCGCGGCGCTTCTCCTCCGCCAGTCGGTCGGGGTCGATCCCGGTCAGGCGCAGGATAAGCGCAGACTTGCCGTGGTCAACGTGGCCGGCCGTGGCCACCACCTGAGGCTCGTCCGGGGCTGGCTCGGGCGACTCGCCGGGCCGGGCGGCCCGCTCCGCGGTCACGGCCGGCCGAGGGCGTACCGGACGGCCCGGGCCAGCTCCTCGTCGTCCGCCGGTTCCACGGTGCGGAGGTCGAACAGCAGAACGCCCTCCTCCACCCGGCAGAACACGGGTGGCCTTCCCTGCCGGAGCCGCGCCGCGAGCACTTCCGGCCGGTCCACCGGCAGGGCCACCGCCCACGACGGCACTCCGTAGCCGGGAAGCGACCCGCCGCCCGCCACGGCCTCGGACCGCCGGACCTCCGTGCCGTCCAGGGCCGCGGCGACCGCTTTCGCCCGCTGCCGGATCGTGGTCGCCGGGGTCCGGAACATCCGCCACACGGGCAGCTCGGCCCACCGGTCGTTCGCGTAGGCCCGGAGCACGGCCTCCAGCGCGGCCACCTGCATCTTGTCCACGCGCAGGGCCCGGGCGATGGGATGGCGCCGGAGCCGCTCCACCAGGTCGGCCCGACCGAGCAGGATCCCGGCCTGCGGCCCGCCCAGGAGCTTGTCGCCGGAGAAGCACACCAGGTCGGCGCCCTCCGCCAGGGCGCTGGTGGCGGGGGGCTCGTCCAGCGGCACACCGGCCAGGGGGTGGAGCAGGCCGGAGCCCAGGTCGTACAGGAACGGCACCTGGGCCCCTGCGGCCAGCGCGGCCAGGTCCTTGGCCGCTGGGGACTGGGTGAACCCGATGACCCGGTAGTTGCTGGGATGGACCTTCAGCACCAGCCCGGTCTTCGGCGACAGGGCGTTGCGGTAGTCCGCCAGCCGGGTCCGGTTGGTCGTCCCCACCTCGACCAGCTTCGCCCCGGAGGCGGCCATGATGTCCGGCAGCCGGAACTCGCCCCCGATCTCGATCAGCTCGCCGCGCGACACCAGGATCTCGCGCCGCCGGGCCAGCGCCGTCAGCGCCAGGAGCAACGCGGCCGCGTTGTTGTTGACCACGAAGGCGGCCTCGGCCCCGGTGATGGCGATGAGGAGCGCCTCGGCCCGGGTCGTTCGCTTCCCGCGCTTGCCGGTCTCCCGGTCCACCTCCAGGTCCGCGTAGCCCTGGGCGGCGCGGGCGGCCGCCCGGACGGCTACCCGGGGAAGGGGAGCCCGTCCGAGGCCGGTGTGCAGGATGACGCCGGTGGCGTTGATGACGGGGGACAGGCCGAACGCGGTCCGGGCGGCCAGACCGACGGCACGGGCCATGAGCACGTCGTCGGTGGGCGGGTCGATTCCCCGGGCGGCGTCGGCGCGGGCCGCGTCCAGCACTCCCTGGACGGCCCACTTCACCAGAGGCCGGCCGAACCGTTCGGCTCCCCGGCGTCCCGGCGGAGAGCGGAGCAGCGCGTCGACCGACGGGATCCGCCGGAGGGGGTCGTTGCCGCGCGTGGTGCTCGCCATGCCGGGTGAGCGTATACCGGAGCCGCCGCGCGGCGGTCGGACGCGGGTCAGCCGACGGAGATCGAGCAGCTGTTCTTCGTGGGCGTCAGCTGGACCACGGCGTCGATGGACCGGTTCGCCGTCACCGTCAGGCTGGCCTGGCACCGGTCGGTGGGCGGACCGAGGTGGTCGCAATTCCCGCCGCAGATCCGCTGGTACGAGTGGAGGGAGTACGTCCCCGTGGGCAGGTCCCGGGTCAGGCCGTCCTGGGGGACCTTCCCCTCGAACACGACGCCGGAGCCGTCCGTGATCTGGACGTAGCCCACGGATCCCTCGATGTACAGGGGGCCCTGGATGGACTGGGTGACGTCGACGTGTCCGACGGGGGGCGGGCTGCCTTCGGCCGGCTGTGTCGCCTTGGCGCACGCGGCGGCGGTCATTCCAAGAACGAGGCTCGCGGCGATGATGAGGTGCCGTCTCACGGGCTCTTCGACGATCCGTTGCGGCAGAACGGTTCCCGCGACGAGACCTACAGCCCGAGGTTCCTGGCGATGATCATGCGCTGGACCTCGCTGGTGCCCTCCACGATCCGGAGCATCCGCACGTACCGGAAGATGCGCTCCACCGGGCCCTCGGCCAGCAGGCCCATCCCGCCGAAGATCTGCACCGCCCGGTCGGCGACACGGTTCACCATCTCGGTGTTGTGCAGCTTCACGATGGAGGACTCCTTGATGGGGTACTCGCCCTGGTCCACCAGCCAGGCCAGGTGGTAGGCCATGAGCCGGGCGGGGTGGACCTCCACCGCGGAGTCGGCCAGCATCCACTGCACGCCCTGGAACTTCCCGATGGGCTTGCCGAAGGCCTCCCGTGACTGCGCCTGCTCGGTGCAGATGCGGATGAGGTAGTCGGCGATGCCCACGCACAGGGCCCCGATGTAGGCGCGGCCCGCGTTCAGGAACCGCATGGCCGAGCCGAACCCGTAGCCGACCGAGCCGATGACGTGGTCCTCGGGGATCCGGCAGTCCTCGAGGATCAGCTCGGCCTGGTTGGTGTCGCCCGCCAGCGTCCGCTGGTTCCGTCCCACCAGGAATCCCGGCGAGCCCTTCGGGACCAGGAACGCCGTGATGCCGCCGTTCGCGCGCTTCTCCCGGTCGGTCACCGCGAACACCACCGACACGTCGGCGTGCGCGCCGTTGGTGATGAAGTGCTTGCGGCCGTTCAGGACCCAGCTCGAGCCGTCCAGCACGGCGCTCGTCCGGATGGCCTGGGCGTCCGAGCCCGCACCCGGCTCGGTCAGCGCGAAGCACATGGTGGTCTCGCCCCGGCACAACGAGGGGATGTATTTCTCCCGGAGGTGATCGGGGAGGTCCATGAGGATGGGGTTGGGTGCCGCGGGGTTGGGCGGTCCCAGCACGAAGCTCGCGAACCGCATCCCCGAGGCCGCGCCCGCCTCCACCAGCAGGGTATAGCCGAGGTTCGACAGCCCTCCGCCCCCCACCTCCTCGGGCATGTACGCCGCGTAGAAGCCGAGGTCCGCGCTGCGTCGCCGGAGGCCCAGGCCGGCCTTCGCCATCTCCTCGTCGAACGTGTCCTCCTGGAAGCGATCCGTGTAGTGCTCCTCGACGGGGCGCACCTCGCGTTCCAGGAACGACCGGAACGAATCGAGGAGCTGCCGAATGTCCTCGGGGACGGAGAAGTCCATGGGCGCTCACTGTAGTCGGGCCCGGGCCGCATGAACGACCGGTTGCGGGGTAGGTCAACAAGGAAGAGGCATGCAAGCGGGAAGGAGGGAGCCCATGACGATTCTGGTTCGACATGCCATGACGGAATTGCCCCAGACGATCAAACCTGGCATGACGGCGGGCGACGCGGCCGCCCTGATGAGGGAGCTCGACGTCGGCGTGATCCCCGTGGCCGAGGGCGGGAAGCTACTCGGCCTGGTCACCGACCGGGACCTCGCGATGCGGGTACTGGCGGAGCGCAAGGACCCCACCGAGGTGGCGGTCGGCGAGATCATGACCCGCTCGCCGGTGACGGTGACCCCGGACATGAAGCTGTCCGAGGCCCGGGACCTGATGGCGGAGCACAAGGTTCGCCGTCTTCCCGTGATGAAGGGCGAGGAGATCGTCGGCATCCTGTCGCTCGGCGACGTGGCGCAGGCGGACGCCTCCGGCCGCGCCGTCGGCGACACGCTCGAGGAGATCTCCGAGTCGGACTCGACCCTCGACGTGGGCGGTGGTCCCGATCGGGGCACGCCCGATCGCGTGATGGGGGCCAGGAAGACCGGCACCGAGGGCTAGCTTCCTTCGATCCACTCGAGACACACAGGGCATTCGCCCGGCAGACCAGAGCCCGGCGGCGTCACGTCGCGGGGCTCCTTCGCGTCCGCGTGCCACAATAGGGCCCTCCGTGGACACCGAAGAGCAGGCGGCCGACCGCAGCGCGTTCTCCTCCGCCACCGAGGCCTGGATGGTGCGGGGGGGCGGCATCGACGTGATCGTCGAGCAGCAGGGCCCCTTCGCCACCGAGGCGATGACCCTCAACATCGGCCCGCAGCACCCCTCCACGCACGGGGTCCTGCGGCTGGTGCTGGAGCTGGACGGGGAGCGGATCGCCCGGGCCGAGCCGGTGATCGGCTACATGCACCGCGCCGCGGAGAAGCTGGCCGAGGTCCGCGACGCCCGCCAGACCCTGGTCCTGATGAACCGCCACGACTGGCTCTCGGCGTTCAACAACGAGCTGGGCTGGGTCATGGCGGTGGAACGGCTGGCCGGCATCGAGGTCCCGGAGAGAGCTCAGTGGATCCGGACCATGATGGCCGAGTGGAACCGGATCCTGAACCACCTGATGTTCTGCGGCTCGTTCCCCTTGGAGCTCGGCGCGATGACGCCGATGTTCTACGCGTTCCGCGAGCGGGAGATGATCCAGGACCTCATGGAGTCATGCACCGGGGCACGGATGCACCACTCGTATGCCCGGGTGGGAGGGCTGAAGGACGACCTGCCGCGGGGATTCGTCCAGCATTCCGCGGAGGTCCTGGCCTGGGTCCGCAAGAAGCTCCGCGACTTCGAGACGCTCATCCTCGGCAACGAGATCTTCGTCGCTCGCACCAGGGGAATCGGCGTGCTGCCGCCCGAGGTGGCGGTGTCATACGGCGCTTCGGGTCCGGTGCTGCACGCGTCGGGCGTCCCGATGGACCCGCGGAAGGACGAGCCCTACGAGAAGTACGCGGAGGTCCAGTTCGACATCCCGGTGGGCCGAAACGGGGACGCCTACGACCGGTTGTGGGTGCTGGTCCAGCGGATGTGGGAGTCCTGCAAGATCATCGAGCAGTGCATGGACCGGCTTCCCGCCGGAAGCTACCGGGCCTCCGGGCTGCCGAAGACGGTGAAGATCGACGGTGAGGTCTACGTCCGTACGGAGAACCCTCTGGGGCTGATGGGGTACTATCTGGTCGGGAACGGGTCCAAGTTCCCGTACCGGCTGAAGATGCGGACCGCGTCGTTCTCGAACGTCTCGCTGCTCCCTTCCCTGCTGGAGGGGAACCTGCTCCCGGACCTCATCGCGATCATGGGGAGCATCTTCTTCGTGGTCGGCGACATCGACCGGTAGCCCTTCAGACGCCTCAGACGCCTCAGACGCCTCAGACGCCTCAGGGCTCGAGCTCGCTTGCGGCCCGGAGCCACGGCGGCTGTGGCAGGCTCGCGGTGGCCAGCACGAGCCACCGCAGCTGGCCCAGCCCCGCCGGGTCGGTGAGGAGCGCGGCTTCGTTCCGCTCGCTCCATGCCCGGACGGCCTCCCGCCCGGCCAGCCGGGTCAGCGCGTCGACCTGGGTGCGGCGCCCACGTTCCGACCACGCCCCGAACCCGAGCGACGTCAGCGCGGACCGCTGCGACACCTGGCCGAGCACCTGAAGCCCGAGGTCGCCGGCCCGTCGCTCCAGCGCGTCGAACACCACCCCCGTCGTGATGTCCGCGCTGCCGGGATCACGCAGGACGTCCTCGACCACGCGGTGGTCGCGGTACCCATGGGGCGGCGTCGCCCCATCCCGCCATGCGTAGTCGATGAGCAGGACGTAGCCGGTCCCGAGGAAGCGCGCGATGCGTTCGAGCATCCGTAGCGCCGTCCCCTGGATCACGGTTTCCTGTCCGGGTCGAAGATGCGGCTCCGGGAACCCCTCGAACAGTGTGGTGTCGCAGGACACCTCCACCTCCACCAGGCCCCCGGCGCCGACGCCCACGCACACCTCCACCGGCCCGTGCTCCGTCCCGCGGACCCGATGGAAGGGAAGGTTGTCGAACAGCTCGTGCGCCAGCACGCACCCCGTCACGTTCTGCTTCACCATCTCCGGTCCCGACGCGACGTGAACGGGGAGCCCGACCAGCTGTGCCCTGGCCCCCGAGCTTCGCTCGACCGCCGTGTACTCGACGGCCATGTCGGCCAGGGCCGCCAAGAGGTGGCGAGCGAGCGTCCCGTCGCCGGCCCCCACCTCGACGATGCTGAGCTGGGGCGGGCGATCGAGTGCCTCCCAGAAGGACCGGATGGCCCGGCCCAGGAGGCTCCCGAACACGGGATGGACGTGAGGGCTGGTGACGAAATGGCCACCCTCGCCGATCGGGTGCTCGCTCTCGTAGAAGCCGCCCCGCCCGTACAGGGCCATCTCCATGTACTCGGCGAACGAGATGGGCCCGTGGTCCCGGATGGCCGCGAGCACGGCCTCTCGCACCCGGTCCGACATGGCCCCAGAGTACGCGCTGTCTGCCCGATGCCCAGGTCGGCGACAATGCCTTCGTGCAGAGCGAGAGCCGGGATGTCCCGCCCGAGCCCCAGCCCGCGGCGACCGTGGTGGTGGCGCGTCCCGGACGGGGCGGCGTCGAGGTCCTGGTGCTCCGCCGGGCCGCCGGCAGCCGGTTCGCGCCCGGCTTCGTGGTCTTCCCGGGCGGGGTCGTGGACCCGCGGGACGGCGACCTGGCAGCCCGGTGGTTCGGGGATCGGTCCGAGGAGTTCCGCGCATGTGCCGTTCGCGAGCTCGCGGAGGAGGCGGGCCTTGTGGCGACCTCGACGGGGCTCCGTCCGATGGTCCCCGGGGAGGACCCGCTCGTCGCGATCAGCCAGGCACCTCCGTCCGTCGAGGCGCTGCCGGAGATGGCGCGGTGGGTCGCGCCGGCGTTCCTGTCGGTTCGCTTCGACGCCCGGTTCTTCGCCGTCGCCGCGCCTGCCGGGACGGTCGCTCGGCCCGACGGCGTGGAGATCGACCACGCGGAGTGGGCGCGTCCGGCCGCGGTGCTGGAGGGGCATCGCCTCTACGAGTCGATCATGTGGCCCACGTACCGAACGCTGCAACGGCTGGCCGGCTGCGCGAGCGTCGAGGAGGTGCTGGCGCTGCGGGTCGAGCAGGAACCGCCTCCCATGCCGGGGCGGGCTCGGTCGCCCGAATGGACCGAGCTGGAGGTTCCTGAGGGGTCGGCCAACCGTGGGAGCGATGGAGCCGGCCGGCCGGGAACGGACCAAGGTGCGGAGGCCTCGGCTTGATGCGGGTGGTTCGGGTTCTCGCGAACAACCCCGGTCCGTTCACCCTCGAAGGGACCAACACGTGGATCGTGGGGGAGCGGCCCTCCCTGGTCATCGATCCGGGGCCAGACGACGAGACGCACCTCTGGGCCGTGGCCAGGGAGGCCGGAGACGTCGCCGCCATCCTGGTCACGCACGCCCACCCGGACCACGCGCCGGGCGCGGACGCGCTGTCCCGACGGGTGAGCGCGCCCGTCATGGCGTTCCGCCCGGGACCCGGCCAGGAACGGCTGCGGGACGACCAGGTTGTCGAGGCCGATGGAGTACGCCTGCGCGCCGTGCACACTCCGGGCCACACCGTGGACCACGTGGTGCTGTGGGCGGTCGCTCAGCGGGCCCTGTTCACGGGCGACGCCGTGCTGGGGCGGGGAACGAGCGTCGTGGATCCGCCGGAAGGGGATCTCGCCGCGTACCTTCGTTCGCTCCGCCGGATGCAGGCCCTCGCGCCTCGGGTGCTGTACCCGGGCCACGGTCCCACGGTCTTCGACGCTGCGGCGAAGCTGAACGAGTACGTCGACCATCGGGCCATGCGGGAGCGGCAGGTCGTCGAGGCCCTTCGGGCCGGGCCGCGGACGCCGCGCGAGATCGTCCCCGGCATCTATCAGGACTACCCGCCGGAGATGTTCCCGGTGGCCGAGCGCCAGGTCCTGGCCCATCTGCTGAAGTTGGAGCGGGAGGGAAGCGCGGAGCGGACGGGGACCGGGGACGGCGCCGCGTTCGAGCTGGTGGGCGACCGGCGGTGCGATCGATGCGGTCGGCCCGCCATGTCGCGTTCGCGCCTCTGCCGCAGCTGCAGCCTGGACGCGCTCCAGGAACCACCGGAACCGCCGTCGGGCCAAGAAGGGCTTCCGGAACCAGAGAGTTCCTGAAAGCAGGAGGCCCACCAGCCGGAGGTACACCAGCGGAGGCCCACCAGCGGAGGCCCCACCAGGCTGACCCATCGGGATGAACGCGAACCTTGGATGCGCCGCCACGCTGGGCCGTTCTTGTCAGTGGGGGGTGCTACGTTTCCGATCGGACCGGTCCGGCGGCGGCGCGACGGGTCCGCATCCCCCTCGAGAGTCGATGTATGTGCGTGCTCGAAAGGGGGTGAGAACCTGGCGAACCCAGGCGACATGACGAATACGCGCCCACGGCTGGGTCGCTCGGGCCCACGGCGCTCGAGATCGGCGCACGTTCCGGGAGCCCTTGAGCGGTGGGAGCTCGACCCTGCTGGTCGTGCCCGCCTTCGGTGGTTCGGGGACGGTCAAGCCGTCCTACACCAGGGCGACTCCGGCTCGGAGCTCCACGTGGTCCGATCCGGTGCGGTGGTCGTGACGGCGGTTTGCGCGTCCGGCCGCGAGGTCGTGCTGGGGCTGATCGCGCCTGGGCAGGCCTTCGGTCAGGCTTCGTTGGCGGACGGACGGCACCGGGGAACGGCACGGGCGTTCGGGCACTCGCTCATCGAAACCGTGGACGTCGGGAGGCTCGCATCCCGGCCCGGTGGAACGCCGCCCCGCGACCCCGCCTGGGCGCGGGCGCTCGCTTCGCGGTGCGACGCGCTGGAGGAGTGGTTGGCCGACCTGGTGCTCCTCGACGTGCCGGCACGGCTGGCGAGACGACTGTGCGCGCTGATGGGCGCCTTCGGCCGTCACCGAGCGGAAGGCATCCTCATCGACCTGCCGGTGACGCAGGCGCAACTCGCTGCCCTCGCCGGCGCCACTCGGGAGTCGGTGAACCGGGCTCTCGCGGGCCTGGCGGCGGATGGGGCGATCCAGCGAGTGGGCCGACGGTATCTGGTGACGGATGAGGCAGCCCTGCGCTGTGTCGCGGCAGAGACCGAAGACCAGCTGTCCCGCCTTTCCCTCGCCCCGTCGACGCGCTGAACCCGGGCCGCAAGGCCGACGGGCTCGATCGCTCCGCTTCGGGTGGGGCCCGCTGGTAGGCTGCGCCGAGCCGGGGCCGACTGGTCCAATCCGGCGTTTCCGGTTCCGGAGGCTCCGTGTTCGGAAGGATCCTGGTCGGTACCGATGGCTCGGAGACCGCGAAGCTTGCGGTCGCGCATGCGGCGCACCTGGCCGCCGCGCTCGACGCGGAGCTCATCGTGGCCACCGCGCACGGAGGTCGCGGCCAGCGCCGGCAGGGTTCGCCTCCCGCTTCGGATGATCCGCAGGCCGCCATTGCAAGGGCTCTTCTCAGAGACGCGGCGCACGCCCACGGCTCGACGGTTCGGCTGAAGGCCGTCGCGGTCGCCGGTCCGCCCGGGGAAGCGCTCGTGGAGTTGGCCGCCCGGGAAGCGGTCGACCTCGTGGTCGTCGGGAACCGCGGGATGGGCCGCGCCGCGTGGGCTCCCCTGAGCAGCGTGCCGGACCGGGTGTCCCATCGAGCCCCGGTCTCCGTCCTCATCGCGGACACCATGGGCGGGCGCGCCCCCGGGTACCGGCGGATCCTGGTCGGAACGGACGGATCTTCCAGCTCGCAGCGAGCGATCGATGCGGCGGTTTGGCTCGGGGAAAGGACGGGGGCGGAGATCGCCGCGGCGACGGCCGCGGATGACGAGGCGGCCGGCACGTCAGCCCTCGAGCCGGTGCGATCCCGGTGGCCCGGCCTGATCACGCTCGTCGCCCACGGACCCCCTGCCACCGCGCTCGTCAACCTGGCAGAATCAGGACGGTACGATCTGGTGGTCGTGGGGAATCGAGGGATCGCTGGTCCGCGGCGCTTGCTGGGCAGTGTCCCCGACCGGGTTGCCCACGAGGCGCGCACCAGCGTGCTGATCGTGGCAACTGGTTGAGGCAGCACGAGGGCCCGTCAGAATGCGGTCCCGGAGGGCGGGAGAGAAGGGAGCCACATGGCCAGAGGAGGTCCGGAAGCCCTCGGCGACGTTCCGCTCTTCGCGGGGCTCGCGAGGAGGCATCTGCGCCACATCGCCGGCCTGACCGAGGAGGAGAGCTTCCCCGAGGGCGCGACGCTGGCGGAAGAGGGAAAGCCCGGTGAGACGTTCCACATCATGCTGGAGGGCGAGGCGAAGGTCACCCGGGCCGGCCGGAAGATCAACCGGCTCCTCCCCGGCGACTTCTTCGGCGAGATCGCGTTGATCGACGCCGGCCCGCGAACGGCCTCGGTCATCGCCGAGACCCCGGTGACGACGCTCACCATCGACCGGAAGCGATTCCAGAAGATGCTCGAGGAGGATTCGAGCATCGTCGTGGCCATGCTGGAGGAACTGGCGAAGCGGCTGCGCAACAACGAACGCTCGTTGACCGCGTGACGGCGGCCGGCCGCCCATGAGTATCCATCCTCCCCCTGCTGTGGGGCGTCCGGGCTCCAGGCCGGCCCAGGACGACGCGATCCTGTTCGCGGTCATGGACGACGTCCGGCACACGCTCCGCACGTTCTGGATCGACCCGGCCCTCCGGAGCGTGTCGTCGTCCCCGGTCTTCTTCACGGCCGCGTGGGCGGCCACCAAGCCCAACATGACGCGGAGCTTCGCCCTGGGGACGGAACGGGTCCGCCTGGCCGCGATCGACGCGGTGCAGTCCATTCCGTCGCTTCGGTCCACCGACCCGCCTTCGAATGGATCGTCGCTGGAGACGCTTGGCGGGGCTGAGCGTGAGCGACTGATCCGCACGGTCCAGGCGGTGCACCATGCTTCCGCGAAGGTCGCGGTGATCCTCCACGCCTGGACGGCGCTGGCCCTGCGACGACGGGTTCCCGGGACCGGACAGGAAGAGCCGCCGGCCAAGCGCGGGATCCCTTCGTGGCAGGAGGGGCTCGGCACGATGCCCCGTTCCCTGCCCTCGGAGGCCGAGGCCCTGGTGGACGACGCCACGATCGATCTGGGGCTCTCCACCACCCCCACGGCGCTCCACGCCATCGGGACGTGGCCTCGCTACCTCGAGGAATCCTGGCGGCGCCTCATTCCGGCCACCCGGTCGGTGCAATGGACCGAGGCCATCGGCCGGTTGCGCCGCTCGGCGTCCGATGTCCTGCGGTCGCTGCCACACCCCATGGACCTCCAGTGGGACGTGCTGGCCCGGCGGGGTCTGAGCGAGGAGCGGCGGGAGGCCCTGGCGGATCACCTGGCCGCCCTCGGGGCCGCCATGCCGGTCAACATGCTCGTGGCCGCCCACCTGTGGGTGTCGTTGGGCAGCCCGGAGCCGCCGGGGGAGGGCTGATGGCGTCCGATAGCCCGCCGGCGTAGCCATGCGCGCGGAATTCTATCGGGGCGAGGATGCAGACACGCCGGTCGGGGTGGCCCGGCTGGACGGCCCCCGCGTCGACATCCATTCCGGCGACGCCGCCGTGCGGGCGGCGATCGCGCGCATCTTCAGGCTCACGCCGGTCGTGGTGGACGACGCTTCCCTGCGACCGCTGGGCTCGAGCGGCGAGGCCATGCTGGAGCCAGGCAGCCTGGAGTGGTTCCGGGCCGCGGCGGTCCGCCGCGCCGCCGACGAAGGGCTGTCGGTGCGGCTGGTCCCCGAGGCCAAGGGGCACGGCGGGTGGGACCCGGCCTCCGCCTATCGCACCTTCCAGCAGTCGGTGGACCGGCTTCTGGCCGGCTCACCGCTCGAGGCCGAGCCGCAACCGGGAGAGTCTCGCCCGGAAGCGCTCCCCGAAGCCCACCACTGACCGTCGACTAGGCGGAATGCTCTTTCGCGGCCAGGTACGCCTTCCCGGCCTCGCAGAAGCTCCGGAAGTCGCACCACCGGCATTGTTCGCCCGGGGTCGGGTCGAAAGCTCCGGCTGCCATTCCGCGCAGTGCGGCCATCACCCGCTCCCGCGTTCGCCCGGGGTCACCGGCCGGTCTCGTGTCCTCCTCCCCCGAGGACAGGTAGAGGTACGTCAGCGTCAGGTCCCGCGGGTCCTTGCCGAACGCCTCCACGCAGGCCAGGGCGTACAGGTCGAGCTGGAGCCCCGCCAGCGGGTCCTCGGCGGCCGGTTTCCGTCCCGTCTTGTAGTCGACGACCTCCCAGGGCCCGCCGGGCGTCCCGTACACGGCGTCGATCCGGCCGCTCACCACGCCGCCGTCGACGCTCAACACGAACGGCCGCTCGGCGTACAGCGGGACGGCATCACCGAACCGGCTGGCCAGGAAGGCCTCCCGGAGCCGCTCGAGCTTCCCGGGTTCGCCGGACAGCTCCTCGGCGGTGAGGTCGGGCTGCTCCTCCATCTCGATCAGCGTGGTCTGCCCCGTCGAGCGGCGCTGGATCCAGTTGTGGATCTCGGTTCCGATGCGGGCGGCCGGCCCGCTGAACCGAGGAAGCGGCCGGACGGCCGACCAGTAGAACAGCTTGGGACAGCGTGCGTAGTCGATGACGCCACCCACCGAGATGCTCGGCGGGACCCACGGCGGGACCGGTTGTTCCCGTTCACGTTCGACGAGGTGACGGGCGAGCGTGCGGTTCCCGTCCGCCGCCGCCTCCAGCGACTCGCGCTCCGCCGCGGACAGCTCCGCCCCCGCGGCGTCCGGCGCGCTCCCGGCTTCCGCCGCGCGTACGGCCGCGGCCCGCCATCCCTCGGGGAACAGCTCGTCCTCCTCCCGCGGCAGCGCCCGCCCGGGCCAGTCCTGGACGAAGCGCTGGCGGTACCCGATCAGAGGGTTCTCCTCCTCGATGTCGGGCCCCCGGTCCACCATGGCCTCACCGCTCTCCTCTCCCCACGCGGCCAGTTCCTCGAAGAAGTCGCTCGGGTTCTTGGGTTTCTGGGTCTCTCCGTACCAGTGGGCGCCGGTCACCACCAGGCGCTTTCGGGCTCGGGTCAGGGCGACGTAGCAGGTCCGGCGCTCCTCGATCAGCTCCTGCGCCTTCAGGGCCTCCCGGAAGCGTGCCAGCACGCCGTCGAAGCGCGGGAGGATCTCGGCGTCCCCGCGCAGTTCGAAGTCGAGCGACTTGCCGCGCTCGGCCGGGTTCTGCTGGATTCGGTTGCTGGGCATGAGGTCCTTCGCCAGCCCGGGCACGAACACGTTGCCGAACTCGAGCCCCTTGGCCTGGTGGATGGTCATGACCTTCACGGAATCCGCGTCGCTGGGCTGGACGGGCGACCACTCGGGCCGGTCGCTGGCATCTACCGCGTCCACGTAGTCCAGGAAGGCCCGCAACGTCAGCTCGCCCTCGACCGGAGAGAACGCGTGGACCTCGTCCAGGAACGCGGCCAGGTTCCGGCGCCGGGCCGTGGCCACCCCCGCGTCGGGGCTGGCGTCGAGCTCGGCCAGGATCCCCGTCCGCCGGATGACCTCCGCCAGGAACTCCCCGACCGGGCGACGGGCCTCCTGCCGGAGGGCCGCCAGCTCGCGTCGAAACCCCTCCAGGCGGGTTCGCCCTTCCTCGGAAAGCCCGGCAGTCTGGTCGAGGTGGTCGAGGGCCTCCGTGAACAGGAACGGCATGGCCTCGCCCTCCTCGGTCCCGCGGACGCCGTAGTTGCGCTCCTTGGCCCACGCCGCCACCCGTGCCAGGTCCTTGTATCCGACCCGGTATCGAGGGCCCAGGAGGATCCGGGCCAGGCTCACGCTGGCGTTCGGGTCCGCCACCGCCCGGGCGTACGCCAACACCTCCACCACCTCGGGCAGCTTCAGCAAGCCGGTCAACCCTGCCACCTCGACCGGGATGCCGCGCTCGGCGAAGGACTGCTGGAGCGCGAAGAAGAGCCTGCTGGTGCGGCACAGCACGGCGCAGCTCGACCAGCGCTCGCCGGCCTCGTGCAGCTCCACGATCCGGCCGGCGATCCACCTGGCCTCTTCCCACTCGTCGCCGTGGCGAACCACCTCGATCACTCCGGCGCCGTTCGGTTCCCATGCCACCAGCCGCTTGTCCGGGTCCGGGCGCTGTTCGGGCGGGAGCGGCGCGATGATCCGGTCGGCCGCCGCGAGGATCCGGGCTCCCGAGCGGAAGTTGGTGTACAGGGGGAGCTTCGCCGGCGGCGAGCCGTCGGCCCGGGGGAACTGCCGCTGGAACTGGAGCAGGTTGAACAGGCTGGCCCCCCGCCACGCGTAGATGTTCTGGTCCGGATCGCCCACGGCGGTGACCGGGAAGCCGTCGCCGAACAGGCCGGCGATCAGGCGGGCCTGGGCCACGTTCGTGTCCTGGTACTCGTCGAGGATCGCCGTGGCGAACCGGGAGCGATACTCCTGGACCACGTCCGGGCGCTCCTCCACCACGCGAAGGGCCAGCGCGATCTGGTCGCCGAAGTCGATCACGCCGAGGTCTCGCTTCAGCTGGTGGAACACCTGGGCGGCCCGGGCCAGCTCGATCCGCTCGTGCGCGGCGAGATAGGCCCGGTCGCTCCGGTACGCGGAGAGCTGCTGCATCCGGCCCTGGTTGAACTGGATCAGCCGGTCCAGGTCGACGCAGTGGTCGGCGGCCTGGTCGGCGAGCTCGAGGATCTTGCCCACGACGCTGGGCTGCCACTCCGCGGCGATGTGGTCGAAGGTCATCCGGTCGAGCACCTGCGCGCACAGCTCGGCCCGCTGGGCCGGCGAGAGGACCCGCTGGCCGGGCTCGATGCCCACCATCAGCCCGTGCCGCTCCACGATCTGCGCGGCGAACCCGTGGTAGTTGAGGATCTCGGGCTCCTCGCCCTCGGCCAGGTCGAGGTGGGCCAGGGCGCGGCGGACCCGGAGCATCAGGTTCTCGGTGGCCTTGTTGGTGAAGGTGAGGCACAGCACGTTCCCGGGGAGGACGCCGGTGTCCTGTCCTCGGCCGTCGATCCGGCCCAGGGCCACCAGCGCCAGGTACACGATCCGGGCCGCCATGACCGAGGTCTTGCCGGAGCCCGCCCCGGCCACCACCACGTACGGCTCGAGGGGCATGGAGATGGCGCGCCACTGTTCGTCGGTGGGCTCGGCGCCCATCGCGGCCGTGATCTCCTTCGGAATGCCCAGCGCTCCGGCCGTCATCGGCCTGTCCTTCCCTCGATCTCCGGGAACAGGGGAGACCCCTCCGGCCACAGTGGACACAGGGTCTTGAAGTCGCAGAACCGGCAGTTCGCGGCGGGGTCGGGGCGGTAGACGTCGCCTTCCATGAGCCTGCCGATCCGCCCGATCAGGCCGCCCAGGCGTTCTCGCATGCCGTCCCGGTAGGAGGCCACGTGATCGGGCGAGGGCATCCATTCCAGCTTGGCCACCCGGCCAGGCTCGTTCCACCGGCCCCGAAGAAACGCCAGTTGCACGGCCCGGATGGGACGGAACGGAGCGAGCTCGGGCGCTTCGTCCACGGCCAGGTAGTAGATCCCGAGCTGGAGGTTCTCATCGGCGTTCCGGGCGTTCTCGATCTTGCCGGTCTTGTAGTCGGTGATCCGGTTCCCGCCCGCGGTGATCTCGCCGATGCGGTCGATGTAGCCGGTCACGGTGGCGCCGCCGAACTCGAACTCGAACCGGACCTCCCGCGCCAGCGACTGATTCCGTTCGTAGTCCCGGTACCAGTTCGGGAGCATGGTGCCGGTCACCAGGCGCCGGAACGCCTCCGACACCGCGAAGGAGGGGAACTCCTCGGGACGCCAGCGGTCGTGGGCCGCCTGGAGCAAGGCCTCCAGCGAGTGGGGGATGGCTCCCTCCTCGTACTCCTCGATCAGCTTGTGGACGAGATGGCCCACCCATGCGTGATAGCCGGACGGGGGGCCGAGCCCGAGCTCCTCGGACAGGACGTACTGGAGCTCGCAGTTCTCCAGGGTGTCCAGGCGCGAGAACGAGACCCGGACGCGGTCGTGGAGGGGATTTCCGGTGTCGGTCCAGTCCCGCTGGAACCACCAGGCGGACGGATCGGCGCCCAGGGCCACGAGCCCCTCCAGCGCGGCCAGGCGTTCCGCGCGGGCCCGCCCCGGATCGGCCAGGGTCCGGCGCCACGTGGAGGCGGCCTCCGCCACGGTCAGGGGGTCGGTGGAAGGGTCGCCCGACAACGCGTTCCACCTGACCCCCAGCTCGTCCACGAACCGGGACCTCGCCGTGAGGTCCGGGTCTTCCTGGGCGGTGCTGGCCGTGAAGACCACCCGCCGAGCCGCGCGGCCCACCACCACGCGGAACAGCCGGCGCTCGTCGGCCAGCCGGAGCCGGTTCCGCTCGGACTGTGGGATCTTCCGTCCCAGCACCGCGAGGTCGAACATCGGCTCGGGGCGGGACAGGCTGGGGAAGTTGCCCTCCAGGGCCCCCACCACGACCACGGTGTCGAACTCCTGGCCCACCGACCCGTGTGCCGTCAGCACCCGGACCGCCTCCGGCTCCCGCCTGCCGCCGGTCCCGTACCCGGGCCCTTCCTCGCCCGCCTCGATCACCTCGAGGAACGCCTCCAGCGTGGGGTCGGCCGACGAGCCGGCGGCGGCCACCGCGTCCGCGAACGCGACCACCGCGTCGAGGTCCCGCCGTGACTCCGGGTCGCTCTCCGCCCGCTCGACCAGCCGGCGGGCGAACGGCAATTCCCGCCACAGGACGCTGAACGTGTCCAGGACCGAGTCCCGCCCCCTGGCCTCGGCCGCAGCGAGGACGTCCCGGAGGGACTCCACCTCCTCCGCCGGTTCCCGGCCGAGCGTGTGGCCGTGCGCGAGGGCTCGACCGGCGGGGTCGCCCGCGCCGCGGGTCGCCCGGACCAGCGCCCGGGCCTCCGCCGGGGCCAGGCGGGCCAGCTCGGAGGTCAGGATGGGCTCGATGAGCGTGTCACGCTGATCGGGCCGGGCGATCCACCGGAGGGCCAGGACGAACGGGTAGGTGGCGGGCTCGGCCAGCAAGGAAACGCCGCGCTCGGGCACGAACCGAGGGATGGCCCCGTCGTCCAGCGCCCTGAGCAGGCCGCCCAGGTGGCTCCCGCGGCGGCGCACCACCACCGCCAGCCGGCTCCAGGGGACGTCCTCCTCCACGTGGACCCGCCGGAGCTCACGGACCACCGCGCCGTATTCCTCCGACACGTGCGGGGTCAGCCAGGCGTCGAAGCGGAGGTCGGGCCCGCGATGCCGGGTCTCGAGCGACGTGTGGCTGGCGGCCGGGACGCGGGTGGTGAACTCCCGCAGCGGCACGTCGGTGGTTCCCTGGAACGAGAACACGTGCCCGTCCGGGTCCCCGGCCACGACCAGGCTCTGCGGAGCGAGCCCCACCAGGAGCGCCTCCCCGGCGAACGTGGCGTCCTGGTAGTCGTCCACCAGGACGTGGTCGTACAGGGGAGGCTGGCCCTGGACGGCCGCCGCCGCCTGCTCCACGAGCCCGGCGAAGTCCACGGAGTTCTCGGCGTCCAGGACCTCGAGGTAGCGCCGGTAGAACCCGGCCAGCTCGAGCCACCCGGTGAGGCCGGAGGCCTCTGCCTTCTTCGCGATCTCCTCCGGCGCCAGCAGCGCTTCCTGGGCCCGCAGCAGGAACTGGCGGACCTGGTCGGCGAAGCCCCGCAGGCCCAGCATGGAGCCGTAGCTGGGCCAGCCGGCCCGATCCTCTCCCTGGAGCAGCTCCTGGACCTTGGCGAAATGATCGGCGGCGGACAGGATGGTGGGGGCCGCCGCGTAGTCCAGGGCCTCGTAGCGTCTGGACACCACGTCGTAGGCCAGACCGTGCACCGTCGTGACCCGCAGGGTGGGCAGCGAGGCCCGCAGCCGGTCGAACAGGGCGCTCCGGGCCTCCGCCCGAGCTCGCGCCGACCCCACCACCAGGACCACCCGCTCCGGGTCGGCCCCCTCCTCGATCAGGCGGGCGAACCGCTCCCGGAGCACGGCTGTCTTGCCGGACCCGGGTGGGCCGGTGACCAGCATCGGTCCGGTGCCGTGGGCAAGCACCCGCTCCTGCGCGGGATCGGGTTCGAACTGGAGAGCCGGATTCGGTGCCACAGCCTGATGCTAGCGCCCGGGTGTGACAGGCCGGCATCGGCCCTGGACAGGGGAGCCGCCAAGGAACGAGAATCCCGTGTCCGGTGCCGGGGGTCTGCGGCCAACGCGTCCCTCCTCGCGCCTGCTCGAGTCGAAAGGAGATTCGCATGCGACGGTTCCTGGTGGCGCTCGCGGCCGCCGCCCTGGTCGGGTCGCTCGGGGCCCCCGGCGTGGCGGCGGGGCCCACATCGGCCAAGGCTGCCAAGGCCCACGGGGGCCCGGCCTCGGAGCCCAAGCAGTTCCCGTTCGGGGTGGGGGCCAACGACGTGACGTCCACCTCGGTCCTGCTGTGGACCGAGACCACGGCCTCCAAGGTCACGCTCACGTGGAGCACCAGCAAGACGTTCTCGAAGGGCGATCACTCGCGCGGGGTGAAGGTCCCGGCGGCCCACGACGGGACCGTCCTGGTCGAGGTGAGCAAGCTCAAGCCCAACACGAGCTACTACTACAAGTTCACCGGCGGAGGCGGAACCAGCCGCGTGGGGCACTTCCGGACCGCGCCGTCGGCTTCCTCGGACGCCAGCCTGACGTTCACGTTCAGCGGGGACCAGGACGGCACGCCCAAGCCGGGGGACCCCTCCGTGACCTGCTCCGGCGAGAAGGACTTCCAGTCCTTCGCCACGGCCCTGAAGAACCCGGGGGCCTTCTACGTGAACCTGGGCGACACCATCTATGCCGACTCCAGCTGCCTGAAGAAGCCCGACACCACCCTGGCCCAGTACCGTCAGAGCTACCGGAAGAACCTGTCGTTCCCGTCGCTTCGAAACCTCCGCGCGGCGCTCCCCTTCTACACGCAGTGGGACGACCACGAGGTCCGCGACAACTTCGACGCACAGACCCTCAGCCCCAAGCTGCTGGCGAAGGGCCGTCAGGCGTTCGAGGAGTACGACGGCATGGCCGCCCCCAGCAAGAAGCTGGGGTTCTACCGCACGTTCCGGTGGGGCAGCCAGGTCCAGATCTTCATCCTGGACGAGCGCTCGTTCCGGACGATCGAGGCGGACAAGATGGACACCAACGGCGACGGCACGCCGGACTGCACCAACCCGGCGACCGGCCACATCGACCTGGTCCCCACCCTGTCGCAGGACGTCCGGGACTCGTTCGCGTCCCAGTTCGCGGGGAGCGGGCTGGACCAGCCCGTCCCGGCGCTCTGCACGGCCGACCTCAACGCCACCGGGCGGACCATGCTCGGCAAGGCGCAGCGGGCCCGGTTCGAGAGGGACCTGAAGGCCAGCACGGCCACATGGAAGATCGTCTTCACGGAGGACCCCATCCAGCAGTTCTACGCCCTGCCGTACGACCGGTGGGAGGGGTACCGCTGGGAGCGCCAGCAGGTCATCGACTTCGTCGACACGAACAACGTCGACAACGTGGTGTGGCTGGCCACGGACATCCACGCCTTCCTCGCCCACACCGTTGACGACAACACCGCCACGCCCGGCAGCCCCAGCGACCCGCCGAACTGCTCCGGGGTGCAGGGGATGTGCGAGTACACCGTGGGCCCGGTGGCCACGGACACGTTCGCGGCCGAGATCAACGGGTTCCTGGGACAGCCGGGTTGCACCAGCGGCTGCCCGGACGGACTGGTCCGCTCGTTCCTGGTGTTCGTGAACAAGAACCTGTGCGCGGGGATCAATCCCTACGGGTTCGGGAGGGTGGTCATCGACTCCAAGAAGCACACGCTGTCGGTGTTCCCGATCGGCGAGGACGGGACGCCGGTGGCCGGGAACGGCAAGCCGGGCGTGGGGTTCTACAGCGACTGCTACGACCTGCACCTCAGGGCCGCGTAGCGCAGCGCCCGGAGGCGGCCGGTTTCGGTCCGACCGCCGAGGGTAGACAACCTGAGGTCAACAGAAGGAGATGAACCGCCATGGACATCGGCCTTCTCATCCTTCGTGTGGTCGTCGGAGCGCTGTTCGTCGGCCACGGGACCCAGAAGCTCTTCGGCTGGTTCGGCGGCTACGGGGTCCAGGGCACCGGTGGATGGCTCCATGGAATGGGATTCCGGCCGGGGCAGCCCATGGCGGTCCTGGTCGGGGTGTCGGAGGCGGGCGGCGGCCTGCTCCTGATGCTCGGCCTGCTCACGCCGCTGGGTTGCGCCGCGATCGTCGGCGTGATGACCACGGCGATCCTCGCGGTGCACGCGGAGAAGGGAATGTGGAACACGAACGGCGGGATGGAATTCCCGCTGGTCATGGGCATCGTCGCCGTGGCCATCGCGTTCGCCGGGCCCGGGGCCTACTCGGTCGACCACGCCATCGGCTCGGGGCTGGCCGGGACCGGCTGGGGCGTCGCCGCGACCCTGCTCGGCCTGCTGGGCGGCATCTCGGTCAACGCGTACCGCCTGGAGCGGCTGCGGCGGTCAGCCCAGCCGGCGGCCGGGGAGGAGCGCCGAGCGGCCTAGCCTCCTCCGCCGAAGAGCCTCCGAGACCAGCGGCCGGAACGTTCGCCGGGCTCGATGCCGTTCGGGGGGATGGCCACGCGCATCCACCGCGACAGGTCGTTCGGCGTGATCGAGCCGACCAGCTGCCCGTCCCGGAGGACGATCGCCGACTCGCCGCCGCCGACCAGCTCGGCCACCCGGTCGAGGCGCTCCGTCTCCGTGACCGCGTTGGCGTCCTTCAGTGGGATCACGGCGTCCCGGACCGGACGCATGGGGTCGCGCCTCCCGATCCGCCGGGCCGAGGCGAACGAGAGCATCCCGATGACCCGTCCGTCCTCCACCACCGGGAACACCTGCTCCTCGTGCCCCGCGAGGTAGGTGAACAGGGCCTCGGAGAGCGTCATCCCTGCCGGGATGGCCCGGGGCGGTGGGCTCATGGCCTCGGCGGCCGTGCCGGCGGCCAGCAGCCGCCGGAGGCGCCGCTGCCGTAGGGACCCCTGGGCGGCCTGGAGCAGGAACCACCCGATGAAGGCGAGCCACAGCCCGCCCCCGAAGTCCCGCTGCGTGGCCTCCACCAGGCCCGCGACGATGAGC
Organism: Actinomycetota bacterium; assembly: GCA_030774015.1. Lineage (NCBI taxonomy): Bacteria > Bacillati > Actinomycetota > Actinomycetota bacterium. Next base: position 43,671 of record JALYLZ010000117.1, read on the forward strand.
CCGGCGGCCACCACCGAGCCGGTCCACCCGGCGACCCCGGTGGCCCGATCGAGGTCCCCGGTGATCCGCCACACGATCGAGCGGAGCAGCCGCCCGCCGTCCAGCGGGAACCCCGGCACCAGGTTGAAGGCTCCGAGGATGAAGTTGATCCACCCGAGGTCTCCGAGGGCCCCGGCCACCGATGGCGAGATCACGCTCCCGGTCTTCGACAGGCCCCAGAACAACGCGCCCAGGGCGAGGCTGGTTGCCGGCCCGGCCGCCGTGACCAGGAACTCGTCCTTCGGCCCCTTGTCCTCGATCCGGGCGCTGGTTGCCCCTCCGAACAGCCACAGCGTGATCCCCGACACCGGGATCCCGCGGGCCCGGGCCGTCCCGGCGTGGGCCAGCTCGTGGGCCAGCACGGATCCGAAGAACAGGGCTGCCGCGAAGACGGCCAGACCGAGCATGGCGCCGCGCCCCAGGTGCCGGTAGGGAGCCTCGACGTCGAACCGGTACCAGAACGAGTACGTGATGAAGACAGCGATGAACGTCCACGACCTGTCTACGCGAATGGCGATCCCGCCGATGGTGGCGATCTTCCAGGACCTGCCGAACACCCGCGCCCTCCCGGAGGTCTGCTTGGGCCAGGGTACCCCGGAGTGCTCTGATACCGGTGGGGCCGCTAAACGATCGGGCCAGACGAGGCGTTCATGGGGTGGATGAGGGAGGCGGGCGGCCGGGTGACCGAGCGGGCCACGGAGGCGGCCACGCGGAGCTTCGAGGACTTCTTCCGCGCGGAGCACGCCCGGCTGCTGCGAGCCCTGTTCTTGGTGACCGGGAACGAAGGCGAGGCGGAGGATCTCATGCAGGAGGCGTTCCTGAAGATGTGGGAGCGGTGGGACCGCGTGCGGCATCTCGACGACCCCACGGGCTACCTGTACCGCACGGCCATGAACGCCTTCCGGAGCCGGTACCGGCGAGCCGCCCGCGCAGCCCGGCGAGTGGTCGGGATGGCGCGTGGGGCGGACGCCTTCGAGGCAGCCGACGAGCGCGATCTGGTGGCGAGGGCGCTGGCCACGCTCACGCCCCGGCAGCGGGCCGCGCTCGTGCTGACGGAGATGGTCGGCTACGACTCCGAAGAAGCGGGCCGAGCACTCGGGGTGAAGGCCGTCACCGCCCGGGTGCTGGCGTCCCAGGCCCGCGCGGCGCTACGACAAGTGCTGGAGCGAAGCGATGACTGAGCTCAAGACCGTGCTGGACCGAGTCGCGGAGCGAATCGCGCCCCGGCCGGACGCCTTTGGGCGGCTGGCCCGGCGTAGGGTGGCTCGCCGTCGACGGCATCGCATAGAGGCCGGAGCGGTTGCGGTGCTCATCGCGATCGCCGGGTTCGCCGGCGCCGTCGTGGCGTTCCGAGGGACCTCGCCGCGAGTGTCCATCGGGAGCACAGTGTTCCGGGAGGGGACGGCCGCCTGGAGGATCCGCTACCCGGCGCGGTGGCATTTCGTGAGCTTCGGGGACCAGGCCCGGACGACCGAGATCGGGGCCCGCCTCGCCAACTTTCCGGTCCCCGGCGTCGATGCGGGCGCCAACGGAGCGGACTCGTTCCTCGGCCTCCTCAGCTCGTTCCCCTCCGACGGGGTGATGCTCCAGATCTGGCAGTCGTTCCGGGGATTTGGGATCGTGGCGGTCGAGCAGCGTCCGGACAACTCGTTCCCTGTGAGCCTCGCGAACCTCCATCCCATCAGGCGGTACGTGGGAGGAAATGAGCCCGTTCCGCACTTCGGGACGATCCTCGCGAACGGTGACGACTACGGGGTCGCCGCGTGGATCGGGCCCCATGCCTCGGCGGCCGACCGGTCCGCGCTCCAGTCCGCGCTTCAATCGTGGACTTTCTTGCCGCTTCGGGAGGCCTCCGTCATCGGGAGCCAGGTCGACTTCTACGTCCTGGGGAGGCCGGATCAGTATCCGGTCGGCTCCGTCCTCCGGTTCGGTTCCGCCGAGCTCCCGCCGAATCCCCATGGGGTCGTCCGCCCGTTCTACCTGGTTCACGCGCCGCAGGGGTTCTACGCGGTCGCCGCGGACCACCAGGGGTGCAGCACCGTCATCTACGACGCGAACGCGCAACAGTTCGCCTGTCCCGGGGGTCCCCGCTGGAGCCTGGACGGCACGCTCGTTTCCAACCCGGATCCGGCACGATTTGGCTACCTCGGGCACCTGGACATTCTCATGGTACGGATCTCCCTGGACGGGCACGTGCTGGCCTCGAATGAAGCCTTCGTCCCCAATGTCAATGCCGACCTCCAGCTGACCGGTTCCGGCCCCCAGCCGTCGCCCTCGCACCCGGGGGGCGCGTTCCAGTGGTGCCCGGACACGGCGAACTCGCTGCCGCCCGGGCCTGACGCGGCGGCGGAGGCCGGCAGCGCGGCGCTGCAATTCGCCAGGGCCTATGCGGCCGGGGACGAGGCGACCGCCCGCTCCCTGGCCGACGACGGGGCCTTCGACCACGCCTCGTGGAGCGTGTCCGGGTCGCCGGACGCGATCAGCGTGCAGAACGCGGTGGCGGCCCAGCAGGACGACCTGGTGACCACCGGCTGCGGGCCGGAGGTCGCCGCGCGAACCTACGCCGTGACCCTCGACGACGGTACCGACAGCGCTAGCCTGGACTTCACCCTGTACCTGATCCAGCGCCCGGACGGCTGGAGGGTGTGGGGCTCGTACTGACCGGCACAGGCTGCCACGAGATGCCCAGCACGCCGTTCTTCACCAGGATGACCGGGTCGGTTCCGTCCGGGTTCATCACCACCAGCCCGCCGGGGCCGCCGTTCCTTCCGGACACGTAGGCGATCTTCGTGCCGTCCGGGGACCATTCCGGGTACAGGTTCGTCGCCCCGGCCCCGCCGTCGGTCAGCTGGCGCACGTGCGAGCCGTCCGCGTCCATCACGTAGATGTCGGACTGCGGGCCCACGCCCTGCCGGGTGAAGGCGATCCGGGTGCCGTCGGGCGACCAGTGCGGGTCGTAGTCGTGGCCGGTGTGGGTGAGCCTGCGCACGTCGGAGCCGTCCGCGTTCATGACGAAGACGTCGAAGCCGGAATCCGTCCCCTGGTCGAAGAGGATCTGTGTCCCGTCCGGCGAGAACGCCGCGGAGAAGACGGCGCGAGCTCCTGGGGCCTCCGTGCTGTAGACGGTCCGGTCGTCGGATCCGTCCCTCCGCACGATGTGGATGGCTGAGGTCTTGCCGTTCTTGGCCGCGTAGGCGAGGGTTGACCCGTCGGGAGACCAGGACGCCTGGCTGACGTTGTCCGCCGACGCGACCCGATGCGGGTCCGACCCGTCGGCGTCCATGACCCAGATGGTCCGGTCGCCTTCTGCCGGAGGGAAGATGGTAACCGCGAGCTGCATGCCGTCGGGCGACCACGCGAGCAGCCAGGCGTCCCCCGGAGCCGGGATGGCCGCACCCGCCGAACCTTCCGGCGTGATGGTGTGGATGACCGAGCCGTTCGCGTAGGCGATGAGCCCGTTGGCGTGGGGAACGATGGGAGCGGGCGACAGACCCCCGGCCGGCGTCCCATGGCCGCTCCGCGGGAACACCCTGACCAGCAGGTAGGTCCCGGCGACCGTGCCCACCGCCACGGCGAGGGCGAGCGCGACGGTGGCGAGGCGCTTACGAGCCCGGCGCCGGGCCGCCCGGCGGAACACGATTTCCACGACGCCATCGGGACTTCCTGGCTCCGCCAGCCGGCGGAGCTCGTCCCGGAGCCTATCCTCCACGTTCGCCATCCGGGGCGACCTCCTCCATCTCCACGTCCGGCACGCCCAGCGCGGCCGCCATCGCCGACCGCGCCCGATGCAGCAGGCTCTTCACGGTTCCTTCAGGGGCCGCCATGGCGTCCGCCACCTCCGCCACGTCGAGATCCAGGTAGTACCGAAGCACGGTGGCCTCCCGCTGGCGGCGAGTCAGTCCTCGCAGGACCCGGGCCAGGTCGATCCGGTCGGCCCCGGGCACCGCGTGGTCGAACGGGGTTGATCCGCCCAGCCGGCTTCGAGCCCGCGCTTCGGCCCGGATCCTCCGCAGACCGCTTCGGGCCAGGTTCAGCGACACCGTCGTCACCCAGGCGGCCAGGTTCTCCACGGACTGGCCGCGGGTCGATCCCTCCCACGCCCGGCCCAGCGCCTCCTGGACGGTGTCCTCGGCGGCCGCCCGGCTCCCCGAGATGAGCGAGACCGCGCCGACCAGCCTCGGGTACTCGGTCTCGACGAACTCGCGGAGCCTGGCTTCGTCCAACGGATCGGAGCCCTTCTCGTAGATGCATCCCTCCGACGCACGAAGCGTGGCATGGGTTGCATGCCTGCACGGGCTGGATACGGGCCGGGACCGGATCGCCTTCGTCGCCGGGTGCGGCTACGGGACGTTGCGCGCGTTCGGGTGGAACCCCTCGCTGTCCACGCCCCAGCTGACGATCCGCCTGGGGCGGATCCGGAAGAACTGCGGCGCGAAGTTGGGGAACCTCGGGTTGATCGAATCGCCGCCGGTCTCGTGGAGCTCGGCCTCGCCGCGGACCTCGACCGCCCGGGCCCGCCGCGGAGGCCCCACGATGACGTCCTCCACCAGGAAGGTGACCTTCGGGTTCCCCTGCGCGTCACGCCACTTCTTGCCGGCGGCGAAGTTGATCCCGCCCACGTCGAGGGCGTCCTCGTCCTGGTTGAACCAGTACGTCACCGGGATGACGTGGGGCTGCCCGTCCCGCCCCACGGTGGCCAGGTATCCTCGGCGCTGGCCCTGCAGGTACTCGATCTCGGCGGCAGTGAACGCGCTCATCCTCGGGCCTCCTTCACTCGAGCAGCGTGGCCAGCTGCTGGGCGCTCTTCACCGCGAAGTTCCGGTAGCAGTTGTTCATCAGGACGTGCGTCTCGCGGGCGCTCTCGGCGAGCTCCCGGACCCGGGGAACCCACTCCTCGAGCTCCTCCTTCGAGTAGTCGTAGCGGAACCGCTCCGCCGCGGACACGTTCTTCTTCGTCCATTGCCCCGGATCGCGGCCGTGGAACCGCACCAGGGCCAGGTCCTTCGCCGTCGTCGCCGCCACCGGCGGGATGCTCGAGTCGAACCCCTGCGGCATGTCCACGCACACGTACGGCAGGGCGTGCTCCTCCAGGAACGAGAGGGTCTCGTCGCGGTTGCGCTCCTCCATCCAGCTCTTGTGGCGGAACTCCACGGCCACGCGGTAGTCGGGCAGGCGTTCGGCGCATTCGACCAAGTAGTCCTTGTTCTTGCGGCCGATCACGAACCACTGCGGGAACTGGAACAGCACCGCGCCGAGCTTCCCCGCGGAGTGCAGCGGCATCAGCGAGTCGCGGAAGCGCTGCCACACCTCCTCCACCAGCTCGGCCGGTAGCTGTTCCCGGTACACGTTGCGCTTGCCGGCCTGCTCGGGGGGCAGCCGGTCCCGGACATCGCGATACAGCGAGTCCGGCTTCGTGGGGTGGTTCGTGAGCAGCGCGTAGGCCTTGACGTTGAAGGTGAAGTGCGCGGGGGTCCGTTCGATCCACAGCGCGGCGTTTCGCTCCGAGGGCGGCGCGTAGTAGGTCGAGTCGACCTCGACGATGGGGAACTGCTCGGCGTAGAAGCGCAGCCGCTCCTCGGCGGTCATGGTCTTCTTCGGGTAGAAGGTGCCGTCCTTGACCAGCGTCGGCTCGGTCCAGCCGGTGATGCCGATCAGGATCTCGCCCATCCGCCCGGGATCGGTCCTACAGGACGGTGTCTGCCAGCAGGTCCACCTCGGCTGGATCGGGGATGGTGGGGTCGAACATGAGCTCGTCGATCCCGGCCTCCTCGAACTTCTCGACCGTCTCGCGGACGGCTTCCGCCCCCCGGGGAAGGTACTCGGCGAAGTCCTTCTCGAATCCGCCGAGGTACGCGTAGTAGTCCAGGATGGTCCGCTTGGAGGTCTCCACGTCCGGCCCCATCCCGAAGTAGGACAGCGCCACGATGCGGGGCTGCCCTTCCTTCCCGGCCGCCTTCCAGGCCTCCCGAACCTGCTGGGCGAAGGGGCCCGCCTGCTCCGCCGGCCCGCCTCCCGCGGTCCATCCGACGCCCCATTTCACGATGCGGTCGAAGCATCCCGGGAAGTTCCCGCCGATCATGATGGGGATGCCCTCGTCACGGACGGGCCGCGGCCCGATGGGCTTGTCGGAGCCACTCACGGGCTTGCCGCTCCACGCCTCCTGGAGTGTCTGGAGCTGCTCGTCGAACCGGTGCCCACGGTTCTCGAAGGGCTGCCCCGCCGCCTCGTAGTCGTCCGGGCGGTTGCCCACGGCCAGCCCCAGGGTCAGCCGGCCGCCCGAGATCTGGTCGACGCTCGCCGCCTCCTTGGCCAGCAGGACGGTGTTGCGGGTGGGGGCGAGCAGGATGTTGGTGAAGAGCTCGACGCGCTCGGTGACGGCCCCCGCCGCCGCCAGCGCCACCAGCGACTCGTAGCTCGGATAGGCCACCCGGTCGATGGTGGCGAGGGTGGTGAAGCCCCGGGCCTCGGCCCGCCTGGCCCATTCGACCAGGACGGAGCCCGGCGTGCCCGGGATGGTGTTCGGAAGGCCGATACCGATCTTCATGCGGAATCCCTCCTGGAGACGGGGGCGCCCGAGTTCAGCATAGGAGGAATCCCGGGAATGGCGTTCGGGGCGGTCAGCGGGAGGGCTGGCTCGTTCCCGACCGCCGAACCCCGCCCAGCAGCATGGCCACGCCGAACCCGATCAGCAGTGCCGGGAGCAGGAAGGTGGCGTTGATCGTCCACACGTCCAGCTGGTCCAGCAGGAACGCGATCCCCGCCACCGCGAAGAAGATGCCGATCCCGACCGCACCGATGCTCAGGTTCCCCTTCATGTCGCTAACCTCCCTTGTGGACGGTGACCTGGCCGACGCCGACCGACAGGCCCAGGATGACCTTTGGCGGGCCGCTTCCATGGAAGAACGTGTGGTCCACGTCCAGGCCGCTCTGGGTGTGGCTGAACGCAGAGACCTGTCCGGCTCCCGCCCGGGCGTGCACCCGCACGTTCGCGCCGTCGGGAACGAGGACCACCAGCTGCCCCACGCCGACGGTGGCCCGCAGCTTGGGCGAGCCGTTCCCGAGGTTGACGTGGCGGAGGTCGATGGTCATCTGTCCGACGGCCATGCGGTAGGTCTTCCCGAGCGCCTTGGCCGACACGGGATGCACGGTCTGGCTCCCGATGCCGCCGGCGATGTCGATGCGCAGGGCGGCCGCGGCGGTGAGGATGGCCGCGAGGATGACCCCGAGCAGCATCAGGCCCCGGTTCATCCCGCCGCGCAGCCCCAGCAGGAGGAGGCCGCCTCCCACGGCCACGAGGGCGAGCGAGAGCAGCACGCCCCAGTTGACCTTGGTGGAGTTGGTGACGTCGAGCAGCCACGCGATGCCGCCCAGGACGAGGATCGCCCCCACGACCAGCCTGGCGGGCGAGAATCGGGGAGTCTTCGGAGCGGGCTCCTCCTTCTTCACCCTCTGGATCCGTGTGGTGGGGGCGGTGGACGAGGGCCTCTCGGAGGGCCCCTCTGAGGGCCCCTCGTGCCCGTCCTTCGACGGTTCTTTGGGCGCTTCCTCCGCCGTCGCCGCGACCGCCGCTTGCGTGTCGGACGCGGCCCCAGACGGCGACGTAGCGGTCTGCTGCGATGCGCCGTCAGGCGCCCGGGCGCTCTCCTCCTGGCGTGCCTCCGGAACCTTGACCACCTGCTCCTGCGTGGCCTCCCGGCCGTCTCCGTCGCCGGTGGCAGGCGCTTGCTCCCGATCTTCCTGGTCCGTCGTCTTGGTACCGGTCGGGCTGTCCACCCTCCTCACCCCTTCCACTCGCGGGCGCTGAAACGTTTCCCCGTTTTGGGCGCCGTCATGCTTCTTTTCGTGAAGGGGTCGTTCCGGGCTGAAGGGGTGGAAGGGGGTGTTCGGGGGCCGGACTACTCCTCGGTGCCGTCCCGGCGGGCCCGGATCAGCTCGAGGACGGCCCGGCGGTCGGCCTGTCCCATGGCCACGACCACGTCGTCGTCGAGCATGGCCCGGCCCCGGGTGGTGGACAGGTCGTAGCGTTCGACGTCCTCGATCTCGGCCACCGGGTAGCCGTCGTCGTTGATCAGGACGAGCTTCACGCGCGGGCCCCCTTCGTGACGGAGCCTATGTACCCAAGGCGAGCCCCGTCACACCGGTGCGAATGGGACAACGGTGAGGAATCGGCCCTCACCGGCTGGTGAGCAAGCCCGCCAGTTGATGGACCACGACGTAGCCTACGCCGGCGGTCAAACCGAAGAAGACGGCCAGGAGCAGCCCCATCAGGACCGCCAGCCTGAGCACGCTGGCCACGGCCCACAGGACGGTCCCCCGACGGAGACTTGCACTGTGACGCGGCCGGTACGACCACGCTCTCGTCGCGTCGCTCATCGGTCCAAGGGTCGGGCGCTCAGACCCGCGACTTGAGGGCTGGGAACGCGAAGCGCGTCTTTGTATGATCGCGAGGATTCCGGGCACTGCTCGTCTCGGTGCTACCCCCGATCGCTGGTCGAGGGGACGCGTTCATTGTGGGGGAGGGCTTGACGTCGATCGCGGACCGTCGAACGAGGGAGCCGAGGTGGGCTGGCTCCGGGTGAACCTCCAGCGCCGGGCCGACGGTGTCGCCGTCGTCCTGACCGGAGAGCTGGACCTCGCTGAGGTCGGCCGGGTGGCCCGGCGACTGGCCAAGGTGGAGCAGGAAGCGCCGCCGGTCGTGTACGTCGACCTCAGGAAGCTGACGTTCCTGGACTCCTCCGGCCTCCAGGCCCTGGTCGACGTGGATGCCCGGGGACGAGCGGCCGGGCGCCGGGTCTTGTTCATCCGGGGGCCCCGCACGGTGCAGCGGGTGTTCGAGGTGACCCGGCTGGAAGAGCGGGTGGAGTTCCTGGAGGACCTCCCGCTGGAGTGACGCACCCCCGGAAAGCGGAAACCGCCGGAACCCGAAGGTCCCAGCGGTCTCCAACGCGGACTCTGCCCGATCCCGCGCCGGTTGTCAAGTCCGAGTTCAGGGCGATCGCGCCACTCAGCCCGCCCGCCGGTCGATCTCGCCGCGCCAGTCTCCCGCCTCTTCGAGCACCTTGCCCCCATGCGTGAGTGAGAAACCCCGCAGGGCATGTCCGGGCGCGTTCCCCAGGGGTACATTCACTCCGATGGGTGAGGGACCGTGGATCTGGGAGCTCCGGAACCCGGACGGGGGCTCCATGGGGCTCGAGTTCGCCCGGGGCCAGATGGATCCGCATCTCGAGGTGCTGGCCCACTCCGTTCCCGAGCGCGTCGACGTGGAGGTCCGGACGCAGGACGGCGAGCTGGTGGCTCGGGGCATGGGGCTGCGTCACGAGGCCGTCACGCCCATGTCGCGGCTGACCGTCTCGGGGGCCGAGGTGGGCAGGGCGAACGTGTGGCCGGGGCCGGAGGACGAGGGCAAGCCGGTGATCCTCCCCGGAGGCGAGGTCGGCCTGCTGCTCAGCTGGTGGAACGCCGACGACCACTCCGAGTGGCGCTGGAGCATCGAGCTTCACAATCGCATCCGCTGATTCGAGCGGTCTTGTCGCTTTCGTTCACGGGCAGGCTTTTTCAGGAAGGCGTCGATTCCTGGGAGGTGAGCCATGGCGACGCGGAAGCAGGTACGGGCCGCGAAGCGCAACGTGAAGAAGGCGATCTCGGCGGCCAAGTCCCAGCGCACCATCGCCAAGCTGCCCAAGGCGGTGCGAAGCGACCTCGGCCGGCAGGCCGCGAAGTCCAGGGCCCGGGGCGGCAAGCCCGGCCGGAACCTCGAGGACCGGACCCGCCAGGACCTCTACGAGGTGGCCAAGCGCAAGAACATCGCGGGCCGGTCCAGCATGGGCAAGTGGGACCTCATCCAGGCCATCCGCAAGGCCGGCTAGACTCGGCCCCCCAGGTCAGGCCGGCCGGTACCAGTCGGTCACCTGCGACCAGTCGGGGTGGCCCGGGCCCCCTGACACCTTCCCCAGGTCGGCCACCGGGCCGACGATCTTCCCCGGCTTCCCGGTCTGGGGGTCGATAGGGACGAGCAGTACCTCGCCGGCCGAGTTCGGCTCCAGGCCCCGCTGGACCACCAGCAGGAATCGGCCGTCGGAGGACCACCGCGAGTCCTCGAACGCCGCGTCGGTCACGTCCGTGAGCCGCTGACGGTCCTTGCTCCTGGTGGAGAGCAACCACAGCGAGCGGACCCCGTAGCCCGGCGGTGTCTCGGCGCGGTTCGGCGTCGCGGTCGCGGCGATCCACCGGCCGTTCGGCGAGCAGGCCGGCCAGATCCAGCTCCGGATGAAATCGGCGGAGACGTTGTGGAACTGCCAGGCGGGCGGTTCCGAGACCAGGATCTGGTTCCCCTTGCTGGGCTGCCCCTTGCTCCCGCCGGAGAAGGCGAGGTCGGGTCCGCACCAGGACAGGAAGTCCCCGTACGGAAGTACCGGATTGAACACGTTCAACCAGTTGCCTCCGCCGGCCGGCACCGCGTTGAGCGGGGCCGCCGGGCCCTTGAGATGCGACCAGAACACCACCCACCGGCCGTCCGGTGACCAGCCGGCGACCTCCGGCGACGCGTGGGTGCCGGAGGACGCCCGGTACACGGTCCGGCTGGCGCCGCCCGGCACGTCCACCACGTCGATGTGATCGCCCACGTCGACTGCCAGCTGGCTTCCGTCCGGGCTGAAGGCGAGGTGCCCGACCCCCGTCCCGTCTGGGAGCAGTGAGCGTCCCGGCTGCGTGGGCCCGCCGATCTCCACACCCCCCCCGTCGGTCACGGCGGCCAGGACGTCGTCCGAGGGCGACCACTGCCACACGGCCGGCTGCCCCACGGGGTGCAGGACCTGACCTCCGTTCGCCCCCACGACGCCTCCGGCCCCGAACGCCACCCATCGTCCGTCGTGGCTGAACCGCACCGGACCGGCGGCGGCCTTCGCGACCAGCGTGCGGCTGTGGCAGCCGTCGAGGTCGAACGTCCGGAGCGTTCCGTCCTGGACCCATGCCAGCACGCCCAGCCGGGTGGTGCCGCCTGCCCGGGCCGCCGCGCGAGCGCTCGCGCAGCGGGCAGCCGGCGTGGGGCTCGGCGACGTCTTCGTGGTCCCGGCGTGCCTGGCCTTGGTCACGATGGAGGGAATGAGGATGGCGGCCGCGGTCGCGCCGCCCCCCACGATCAGCACCACCACCGCGATGCCGATGACGCGCCGGATGCGGCGGGTGCGTCGGGCGCGCCGGGGGCGAAGGACGGAGGGCCGGAACGGATCCCACATCTTCGATGTCATGACACGTCCAGCGGGCCGCCGGTTCAAGTGTTCGGCCGGAATCCGTGGCAAAGAAATCGCGCGGGGCAGCGTCGCCGGCCCCCGCTGCGCTACCGTAGGGCCTCATGGAGCCGGCGCCGAGCTCGCCCATACGCCGGACGACGCCCGGCATGCGCGCGGTCTTCTTCGTCGGCTCCCTGCTGGTGACCCTGGCCGGACTCCAGCTGTTCGTGGGCACCGACCACACGGACAAATACTTCGCCTGGACCATCCAGGTCCCCCTGACCGCGGCGTTCCTGGGGGCGTTCTACTTCACGGCCCTGTCCCTGGCGCTGCCCAGCGGGTTCGCCCTGGTGTGGGCACGGGCTCGGGTGGGCGTTCCGGGCGTGGTGCTGTTCCTGTGGCTGACCCTGCTCGCCACCCTGCTGCACCTCGGACTGTTCCACCTGCACGCCCCCGGCCTGGTCAGCCGGACGGCGGCCTGGCTGTGGCTGATCGTCTACGTGCTCGCGCCTCCGGCAGCGACCCTGCTGTGGATCGCCCAGCTGAGGACGGCCCGCGGGGTGGGGGTCGACCCGCCCCGGGCTGCCTTTCTTCCTCGCTGGCTTCGCGCGTTGCTGGCCGTCCAGGGGGTGATCGTGCTGGGTGTCGGCGGGGCGCTGTTCGTGACGCCCGGGACCGCCACCCACCTGTGGCCGTGGGCGCTCACCCCGCTCACCGCCCAGGCCATGAGCGCGTGGATGGCCGGTCTCGGCGTCGTCCTCCTGACCGCGGTCTGGGAGAACGACTGGACCAGAGTCCGCCCGGCCCTGTTCGCGTACGTGGGCCTGGGCGCGCTCCAGGGCATCGCGCTCGCCAGGTACGGTGACCTGGTCCGGTGGGGTCAACCCTCGGCCTGGCTGTACGTGGCGGTGCTGGCGTCGATCCTCGCGGTCGGGATTTACGGACTGCTGGCATCGCGAGGGACGACCGCTCTCGATTTCCCTCGGTCCGGCGCCATCTCCTAGGCCATCCGGCCCGTAGTACCTCTGGACGCCCCTTCTGTCCGTCATTCCAGCGCCCCACAGGAGGTCACATGGCAAGAGCAACCCGTCCCTACCGGATGGCCGGCCTGGCACTCGCGGGGGCCCTCGTGGTGTTCGCCACGACCCTCGGCACGGCCCTGGCCATGGGCCATCATCCCAACGCGAAGGCCGCCGAAGGTGAGTGCACCCTGGGCGGCCCGGAGTGCATCAACATCGGGATCACCGACGGGTGGTTCCAGGGGAGCACCGTCGAGTTCCAGTACTCGCACGACTTCTTCTGTGCGGAGCCTCCGCCCTCGTCGGCGTCCTCGAGCTGCGAGGCCGGAAGCGCTCCGCGGGTCGACCCGCCGTCCGGCGATGTCGGGGCTCCCGTGTGGGTGCTGATCCCGAAGGGATTCACACCGGACCAGTCCACGCTGCACTGCCCCGTCGCCGGGATGTGCATCGACCATCCCGACACGATCGATCTGTCCCGGGTGGGAGGCCAATCGAACGCGACCTTCCCCGCCCACAGCGTCCTGATCGACGACAACGAGGAGCTGAACTCGGTGTGGTGGCCGGTGAAGGTCGTGTTCGTCACCAGCCAGGACGGCTGGAACACGCTCGTGGCGGGCCAGAGCCTGTCCACGCTGCGGGCTGTCCAGCACGCCGGTGAGGCCTCGAGGGACATCGACACCAACCTGTTCCTGTGGTTCGAGGTGTACACGCCCGAGAGCTAGATGTAGCTCCCACGCCCGCGGAAGCGACCCGGGCCCCGGCGACATGCTGCCGGGGCCCGTTCGCGTCAGGGCTCTGGAACTCCGGGGGTCGAACGGGGTTCAATCCCTCCGGCAACGGAGGAGGGCAAGGGATGGGAAACGCGGTAGTGCATTTCGAGATCGGCGGGCCCGACGACCAGCCGCTGGTCGCGTTCTACGGGGAGCTGTTCGGCTGGGGCCTCCGAACCAGCCCCACCGGGAACTACACACTGGTGGACACGCGCAGCGGCGGCGGGATCAACGGCGGGATCGGCAAGAGCCGGACCGGCGAGCCGTGGTCCTCGTTCTACGTCGAGGGCGACGACCTACAGGCCATGCTCGACCGGGCCGAATCGCTGGGGGGGAAGACCGTCGTCCCGGTCATGTCGCTCGGTTACGTGACCTGGGCCATGCTCGTCGACCCGGACGGCCTCCTGGTCGGCCTGGTTGAGAGCGCCGAGCCGACGGAGACCACGCCACCGGGCCCTTCCGCGGGTGACCGCGCGCCGGTCGACTGGTTCGAGGTCCTGGGGTCGGACGCCCAACGGACCCAGCGCTTCTACTCGGAGCTGTTCGGGTGGACCGTGGACGAGTCTGGCCCTCCCGGCTACTGGCTGGTGGACACGGGCGCCGGCCGAGGGATCCAGGGTGGGCTGGGTTCGGGCACGGAGGCACGATGGGCCACCGTGTACGCCAGCGTCCCGGACGTCGAGAAGACGCTGGCCCGAGCGGAGGAGCTAGGCGGTTCCCGCGTGTACGGGCCCGTGCCCGTGGACGACCACATGGATACTGGCGCCTTCCGCGACCCCGCCGGCAACGCCTTCGGCGTCTACCACCACGCTCCGCACTGAGGCCGAACGTGCGCGCATTGGCCAGGGTGGTCGGGGCCCTTGGGGCCGTGCTGGTCCTGCTGGCGGGCTGTTCCCGAGCGAACGCTGGGAGGCATCCGACGGCCCCGGCCCCCGTCATCTCGGCCGGCGGAGGGGGTGTCGCTTCGAACGCGGTGCCGGGTTCGACGCCGACGCCATCGCCGGCCGCCACCCGGCGGCCGCTGCCGGCCCGGTTCCTGGGAACGGTCTCGTCGATCCCGCCCGGCCTGGCCGGATCGATGCGCGGCCGGACGTGGCATCCGGGATGCCCGGTGCCGCTGCCCGATCTCCGGTTGCTCACGCTCCGGTACTGGGGGTTCGACGGCCGCGTCCACCAGGGGCCGATGGTGGTGAACGCGACAGCGGCGGACGAGGTGGTGACGGTGTTCGGGCGGCTGTTCCGGGCCCGCTTTCCCATCGAGCGGATCCACCTGGCCATCCCGTTTCGAGGCGTGGATGCTCCGCCCACCGACCGGCGCGACTTCACCATGGGGTTCAACTGCCGCCCCGCACTCACGGCCCGCGGGCCTCTGGCGAGCTGGTCGCAGCACGCGTACGGGCTGGCCATCGACGTCAATCCGCTCCAGAACCCGTACGTGGCCTCCGACGGGTTCATCCGCAACTACCATTCGCGCCGCTACGGCGACCGCCCGCAGCATCTCCGTGGCATGATCCATCCCGGCGACGCGGTGGTTCGAGCGTTCACCTCCATCGGCTGGACGTGGGGCGGCGATTGGAGCGGCGACCAGGACTACATGCACTTCAGCCTGACGGGAAACTAGCTGTTAGCGGCCACGTTCTCAGGGGGTCGAACATGGGGTGTTCCTTTTGCGGCAAGTCCCAAAGGGCAGTGAAGAAGCTCGTCCATGGCCCGAGGGACATTGCCATCTGCAACGAGTGCATCGCGTTGTGTTCGGAGATCATGAATGAGGAACTCGGCGAAGCGTGGGACAAGACTCCCGCGCTTCATGAGGGCGAGATCCGCCTGGACTTCGAACCAGGCGGCTAGGGTCGCCACCATGGGCAAGCGATTCGACCCGAAGCATTGGCCTCAGACCGCCCGAACGAGATGGCGCAACTGGCGCACTCGTAAGGAGGTCGTCCCCCTCCAAGAGGTGGAGGCCATGTACTTCGATGAGCACGGCCACCCGCACAAAGGGGTCGGGCTCATGGGCTACGTCGACATCCCCCGCCGGAGGCGCAAGCGGCCTCGCTGATTCGCTAGTCGAGCAGCGTCCGCGAACGTCCGGCAGGGTCCCAGCTCTTGGACGGCAGGCTCCCGACCGGACTCACGACTCGCGGAGTTGCACGGCCCACCGGCTGGCTGACATGACCTCGGGCTGAGAGCGTCAGCCTTCGGTCGGTCCAGCAGCTTCTTCCGAGGCAGCGGTCGTGGGCGTCTCGCGGGGTCGGCGCGCCGCAGTGGCGGTCTTCTTTGGCCTTCCCCTGCGCTTCGCCGTGGTGGCAGCGGACTTCGGCGGCCGTCCCCGACGCTTGGCCGGAGCTGCAACCACGGTTCCACGCCGCCGACCCGGTCGAGGAGCCCTGCCACCGGCGGCGAGTTCTTGGAGATGGATCTCGCAATAGTCCTTCTGCAAGCTCCTTCGTCCGATCTTGAATGTGACCGTCTGCACGGCTGGTCGCCCGCAGATGTCGCACACGAGGATCGTCCGTTCTGCCATGAAGCCTCCTTCAGCCTGGGTGGCGGAGCGTAACATGCCAGTAGTTGCCAAGCGCATGCGAGACGAGGTCGACCGTTTTCCCCTGGGTGTCTATGTGAAGTTCCTCGACACCTGCTGATCGCCTACCCTCTGCGGCGATGGGCGTCCGCTTCGGGGAGCCTTCCAGACCGGACCAGACGGCCGACGGGCCGGCCGGCGCACGTCGCCATGAGCGCTGGTTCGTCCCGCCGCGATTGCAGACGGTCGCGGAGGAAGCGGAGCCGAGACACGCCTCCTGGCTGGAGCTCTTCTTCGACCTCGTGTTCGTCGTCGCGATCACCGAGCTGTCGCGGGAGCTAGTGGCCGACCACTCCGCGGGCGGTTTCCTCCGGTTCGCGGCGCTGTTCTTCCCCGTGTTCGTGGCCTGGCAGGGCTACATGGCCTACGCGGACCGCTTCGACACCGACGACCTGCTGTTCCGGGCGGCCTACTTCGCGGCGATGCTGGCGATCGCCGCGATGGCGGTGCTGATCGGTGACGTCGCCGACGGGCGCCACAGTGCGCAGTTCGCCATCGCGTACGTGTGCCTGCGCTCGTTCATGCTCGTGCTCTACCTGCGGGCGTGGCGGGCGGTCCCGGAAGCTCGCCCGCTGGTCAGGTTCTACGGCATCGGCTACGCCACGGGGGCCGCCTTGTGGCTGATCTCGCTCGCCCTCCCCACGCCGTCCCGGTACGCCCTGTGGGTGGTCGCGCAGGTGCTCGAGCTGAGCCTTCCTCCCCTCACCACCCGGATCCACCGTCGAGTGCGCACGAGCGCCAGCCATCTCCCCGAGCGGTGGGCCCTGTTCACGCTGATCGTGCTGGGCGAGTCCGTCGTCGCCGTCGCCGTGGGGACGGCGGGTACGCATTGGCGACCGGACTCCGTGGCGGCAGCGGTCCTGGGCTTCATCGCCGTCGCGGCCATCTGGTGGCTGTACTTCGACCGGCAGGCGAACGTGGTCCTGCACGGGTCCACCATGTCCGTCGTCGTGTACTCGTACGCGCACATCCCCCTGCTGATGGGCCTCGCGGCGCTGAGCGCGGGCCTGCGGCTGGTGATCGACCGGGCGGGACAGGGACACCTGGGGGCGGGGGCCGCCGCGGCGCTCCTGGGCGGAGCGGTGCTCTACATGGTCGCGCTGGTCGGCACGCGATCGGTGACCCTGGGTGGACGCCGACGCGTCGGGGTGTCGCTGAAGCTCGGCGCTGCGGCGATCCTCATCGGCATCCTGGCGGCCCAGGGCGCGCTGCCTCCGCTTGCCGTGGCGGCCGGGCTGGCCGGCGTGCTGGTGGCGGTGGTGTTCCTGGAGCGGACCCTGATCCAGCCCTCCCCGCCGGCTTCCTGAACGCTTCGGTCAGGAGGGCGACGGCGGCCGGTAGGAGGTCCGGAGCATCGCGTCGTACATCCGGTCTGGGAGGACCTTCCGGAGCACCAGGAAGCCCCGGATGGGGCCGGGGACGACGTAGCGGGTGCCGCTTCGCTTCGCGGAGGCAGAGCGCTCGATCGTTCGGGCCACACGCTCCGCGCTGACCGCGAACCGGGACATGGGGCCGGTGTACGCACCGTGGATCGTCGCGGCGAGGCCCGCGTTGAAGGCATCGTAGGGCCCTGCATCGTCGCTTTCCGGCGTGGCCTCCCCGATGGTGCCGAGGGCCGTGTCGGCGAACCGCGACTGCACCAGCCCCGGCTCGATCACGATCACGTCGACCCCGAACGGCCGGACCTCGAACCGGAGGACGTCGCTGAACGCCTCCACGGCATGCTTGGACGCGTGGTAGAAGGCCCCACCGGGGAAGGTCACCCGGCCGCCCATCGAGCTCACGTTCACCAGCTTGCCCCAGCCCTGCCGCCGCATACCGGGCAGCACCAGCTGGGTCAGGCGGGCCAGCCCGAAGAAGTTCGTCTCGAATTGCCGGCGGACATCGTCGAGGTCGGCCTCCTCGGCGGCCCCATGCAGGCCGAAGCCGGCGTTGTTCACCAGCACGCCGACGGCGTCCTCGGCGCCTTCCACCGCCTGGACGGCCTCTCGCATGGATGGCTCCGAGGTCACGTCCAGAGCCAGGATCCGGCACCCGGATGCCTCGAGGTCCCGGATCGAGTCGAGGTTGCGAGCCGACGCGTAGACGGTCCAGCCACGCTGGGCGAACCGCTCCGCCGTGGCCCGCCCGATCCCGGACGAACAGCCGGTGATGAGGACAGCACGAGAGGGAGGCCGCCCGGACTCCACCCGAGGGACTCTACCGTTCGTCAGCTCAACTCACTGCGATCGCCACCGGCGGGGACCAGTTCGAATGCGTGTTGTCGGACGTCTTCCTGAGGCGGGCCCGGAAGAAGTAGCCACCCGGTCCCTCGTTTGGCGTGAACGTCGTGCTGGTCGCGGTCTGGTTCGTCAACAGGTCGACGAAGTCGGCGTCGGTGGGGCCGTTGACCTGGACGTCGAAGACGAACCCGGACGGAGGAGGCGCCGAGGACCACGTGATGGTGAACGACGTGGACGTCGTGCCGCTGGTGGGGCTGGCCTGGACGGGGACGGCGATCGCACCGCTGACGTTGGGACCGGAACCGTCCAGACCGTTGTAGTAGCGGTAGGTGCCCGCCCCTACGAACGTGAAGGTGTACATGGAGCCCAGGCCCTTGGTCCCCGACGCGAACAGCCCCATGCCGGAGCTGTCGACGATGGAGACCTTGAAGCCGCCGTAGACGTTCCACCGGGCGGTGGTTCCCTGCGCCACATTCATCGTGCGTGGCACCGGGGCGCCGTCGAGGAAGAAGACGCCCGGGCCGGTGACCTGGATCCGCCCGATCTGCTCAGGCTCGCCGCTCCCCCCGCGATCGTCGGTGAACCACACGCTCCCGTCGGGGGCGGCCGCGATCATCGCCGGCGCTCCATGGCTGTCGGGCAGGGGATACTCGGTGATCACTCCGGCGGGGGTGATCCGCCCGATCTTGCCGCCGGCGTACTCCGTGAACCAGACGTTCCGGTCGGGCCCGGTGACGATCCCGCGCGGGGAGCTTCCGGGAGTGGGCACCGCGAATTCCATGATCGCGTCCTTGGGCGTGATCCGGCCGATCTTGTTGCCGGCGAGCTCCGTGAACCAGAGGTTTCCGTCCGGGCCGAACGTGATCTGGTTCGGTGCGCTGTTCGCGGTCGGCATCGGGAACTCCGTGATGGCGTGGGTCGTGGGCACGAGCCGGCCGATCTTGTTGCCGGCGAGCTCCATGAACCAGATGCTGCCGTCCGGCCCCGGTGTCACCCCCGTGGGCTGGCTGGCGGGCGTCGGGACGGTGACCTCCGTCCCCGCGGTGTTCGCGATCTTGTTGGCCGAGGTCTCCGCGAACCAGGTGCCTCCGTTCCCGACGCGATCGCCCCCAGGGTTCCTCCGCTCGGGTTGCGAACGCCTGACCAAGGATTCCCACGGCGGAGATACTCGCGATCCGGCTCTCGGGGATGGGGTCGTCCTCGATGAACACAAGCGTCTCGAGCCCGGCGGAGATGATCGCCGATGGGTGCCGGTCGTCCTCGGGCAGCGGGAACTCCGTGACGAGGCCCCCCGGGGTGATACGGCCGATCTGGTTCCCCCCGTACTCGGTGAACCACAGGTTGCCGTCGGATCCGGGGGCGATCCCGGTGGGGACGCTCCCCGTCGTGGGGATGGCGAACTCCATGATGGGCCCGACCGCGTTCGGCGCCGCCGCTCCACGGGAGCCCGACATGCCCACGAGCAGGACCAACGAGAGGGCGGCCAGGAACGCGATCCTGCCCCGGTGGCTCGCCCATACCAGGCTGATCATTCCGGGCTCCCTTCTGTGCACGAGCCGCTGTTCACATGATTTCTACTCCCTGCGGGGGAGCGGTGCCGGTTTCGGGACGAGGCGCATCAGCGCGACCACGAGGAGGGCCAGGGCCACGCCGACGCCGACGCCGGCCAGCCACTGGCCGATGGTGGCGCCGCCGACGCGCTGCCCTCCCTGACTGGGAACGAGCAGGCCCGGTTCGAGCGTTCCCATCGCCACGATCCGAAGCGTTCCCCGGACCTCGGCCACGATGGCCTCGCGCTCGAATTGCCGGCCGGAGACGCGTTCGACGCGGAGCGGGACGACGGTGAACTCCGGGGCGGACTGGCCCTTTCCCCCGATCCCGTACGGGCGGTGGACGAGCTCGCCTTTCCCGACCTCGATCAGGACGAGATCCCCGGGGTCTCGGCCGCGCCATCCGGGAAGAATGCGCTCGCTGAACGCGTCCACGGCGTACCTGCTGGGCCTGCCGGCGGCGCCCTGGTTCAGCGAGATCAGCCACCGCTCGACGACTCCTTCCGGGCGGTCGGTCCCGCCGCACGCGGGCAGGAGAGCCAGCAGCAGCGCTGCTCCGACCACCAGGCGCTTCCTGTTCACGGCATCCGCTCCGCGGCTGCGCGGTCCATGGCGCCCAGGTCCACGTTCCGCGTCTCGCCGAGGTAGCGGAACGCGATGACCAGCACCGGGATCATCGTGGCCACCAGCAGCAGGCTCATGGCGTCACCGATCGATCCGACCGGCCCGCTCCGGTGGTCGCCCAGGATCCCCACCACCAGAGGTCCCACGATGCCGCCCGGGATCTCGAACGAGTTCCGGCACCACGCGGCCGCCCGGCTCCGCACGTACGTCGGGAAGAACTCCGTGGAGAACGCCGATGTGATGGCGCCCGATCCCAGGCCGAAGAAGATGGCCAGGCACAGGAACGGGAGCATCACCGTGCCCGAGTGCACCTGGAACACCACCAGCCCGCACACGACGGTCCCCGCTCCGTACCCGATGAACACGGGCCGGCGCCCCCAACGCTCCATCAGTCGTCCGGCCGAGAGGAACCCCACCGCCCCCAGGATGCCCGCCGCCGCGATGTACAGGCCCGTCAGCGAGAGCGACAGCCCGACCTCCTGCTGCGCGTAGAACGGGAACCAAAACACCGCGGAGGACACGGCGGCGAACCGGAAGAAGTGCATCAGGCCGACCGACATCAGGTTGTAGCGGTACTCGGGCCGCCAGGGCTCCCGGAGGCTGGTGTGGTCCAGGCGCTGGCCGGCCTCGCTCGCGCGCACGGCGGCGTAGCGCTCGGTCTCACGGAGCCCGCGCCGGGCGATGCCGATCACGATCAGCGGCACGATCCCGACCAGGTAGAACGTCCGCCACGAGGTCGGGGCGTTCTGCAACCCGAGGAAGGCCAGGACCCCCACGAAGATGCCACCCAGCGTGTTCATCGACGTGACGATCCCGAGAGCCCGGCCCCTGCGGTCGGCAGAGAACTCCTCGACCACGATGGTGATGGCCACGGCCCACTCCGCGGCCAGGAAGGTCTCCGCGACGAACTGCGCCGCGGTCAGCCAAGCCAGGTTGGGGGACGCCGCGGTGAGGATGGTCCCGGCCGTGTAGCCGACCACCGTGATCAGCAGCAGTCGCCTCCGGCCGATTCGGTCCGCCTGGGCCGCCAGCAGGAACCCCAGGACCTGGCCAACGCCGACGATGCCGCGGACCAGACCCGCTTGCGTCTCCGACCCGCCGAGGTCGCCCAGGATCAGCGGAAGGACCAGCGCCAGCACGAACGAGTCGTAGCCGTCGAAGAACGTGGCCACCGACAGCAGCCCGATCAGCTTTCGCTGGTAGCGACCCCTGCCCTGATCCGCCTCGCCGTCCATGCGCTCCCCCCTTGCGGGCAGATTCTCGCCTGATCGGCCGTGGCGGGAAAGGTCAGCGCGGAGCGGCCAGCACGGCGACCGGAAGCGTGCGGAGCGCAGTGTCCAGGCGGAGCGTTCCATCGCGCGCGTCCACGACCTGGCCGGTGAGCACGTCGCGGAACCAGTCGGGGGATCGTTCCGGGAGCGCGATCGTGGTGTCCCGCCACGAACGCCCGAGCGGCATGCGGCCGTGGGCGGTCATGCCGGCCACCAGGCGCGGGGCGAGGGTGACGGACCAGTCGCGACCCCGGCGGCGGGCGAAGGCGACGACATTGTCGCGTCGGGGGCCGGAGACCTCGAGCGGCACATGCGTTCCCCGAGCGAATAGGTCGGGATGCTCCGCCCGGAAGCGCAGGGCGGCTCTCGTGACCCACAGCTTGATCCGCCCGTCCGGCCAGCTCGCCAGCAGCTCGGCGGGATCGGCACCTTCCAGCGTCTCGAGCATCCGCGTCCGCAGCGTGAAGTCGACCGGCCGCCGGTTGTCCGGGTCCACCAGGGCGAGGGACCAGAGCTCCGTGCCCTGGTACAGGTCGGGCACGCCGGGCACCGTGGCCTTCAGCACGACCTGGGCCAGCGAGCTCACCGCGCCGGCCAGCGCCACACGCTCCAGGAACGCCTCCAGGTCGCCGCGGAACGGCTCGTTCGAGGTGGCCAGGACGGAACGGACGAAGGCCCGGAGGGCGCGCTCGTGGGCCTCGTCGGGGGCGAGCCAGGTGGTGTGCACCTTGGCTTCCCTGGCCGCCTTCACCGCGTAGTCCTGCATCCGCCGAACGAAGCCGCCCTGCTCTTCCGCTGAGAGCGGCCACGCTCCCACCAGCGTCTGGTACAGTCGCCACTCCTCGGCCGGATCGGGCACGGGGCGGGCGCCGACCGTCCGAACGTGCCCCGCGTTCCACCTCCGCCACCGCGCCACTCGCCTGCCGAACTCGTCCGGGATCTCCGAGAGCACCGAGATGCGGGCCCGGACGTCCTCGCTTCGCTTGGTGTCGTGCGTGGACGTCGCCGAGAGGCCCCGGGGCCACTCCCTTCCCCTGCCCCGCATGCGGCCATGGAACTCCTCGACGGAAAGGGCCGGCTCCCCGGGGTGGCCCCCCACCTCGCTCCGGGACAGCAGCCCCGGGAACACGTACATCGCGGTGTCCTCGACGCCTTTCGCGGTGACGGGCCCGGTGAGGCGCTGCCATCGCAGCACGAACCGCAGCCATCCCTCCGCCACCTCCGCTGCGGCGTTCGGGGCCAGGTCCAGCAGCAGAACCCGCCGCAGGAACGCCAGCGCGGCGTGGGCCGGCTGCGGCAACCGCTCACGCGCCTCCCGCACGGCCCGCTCGATGCGGCGGCGGTCCTCCCTTCGGACCCCCGGCCCGGCGGTGTACGTGCGGTACACCGACAGCCGCGCCGTCACCAGGGACAGGGCCGTGGCCAGCTCACCCACCGACAGGTCCCGCGCGTACCGGTCGGCCCGGGCCAGCG
This sequence comes from Actinomycetota bacterium, assembly GCA_030774015.1. Taxonomy (NCBI): domain Bacteria; kingdom Bacillati; phylum Actinomycetota; species Actinomycetota bacterium. The sequence continues at coordinate 66,445 of JALYLZ010000117.1, forward strand.
CGTGCAGCTCTCGCACCAGCGCGGTCAGCTCCCCCGAGAACAGCGACCGCATCACCTGGGTCTTGCGGGCCGCCGCCACCTCCACGAACGGCCCCTCCCACCCGGCCCCCTCGGCGGCCACCCGCTCGAACCGCCGCACGCCGTCGGGATCGACGAACAGCCCCCCGGCCCACTCGGCGAACTCGTAGCCGGTGGTCCCCTGCACCGGCCATTCCCCCACCAGGTCCTCGCCAGGACCGAGGACCTTCTCGACCACCAGGAACGCGGCCTCCCCTACGGCCGACCGGAGCCGCCGGAGGTACTGGTTCGGGTCGTGCAGGCCGTCGACGTGGTCCACCCGCAGCCCGTCCACTCTCCCGTTCCTCACCAGCTCCAGCACCAGGGCGTGGGTGAGCTCGAAGACCTCGGGGTCCTCCACCCGCACCGAGATGAGGGCGGTGATGTCGAAGAACCGTCGGTAGCTGATGTCTCGCGCCGCCACCCGCCAGTGGGCCAGGCTGTAGTGCTGCTCGTCCAGGAGCGCCTGGAGCCGGTCGAAGCTGGCCGGCTCTCCCGGAACACCGTTGTGCCAGTACACGTCGTCGGGGTCCGGACCCGCTCCGAAGTGGCCCCCGACCGACTCGGGGGAAAGGGGAAGCGCGTGTTCGAAGTAGCGCAGCACCACCTCGCCGTCCTCCACGTCCAGCCGGAGCTCGCCCCGCTCCAGGCTCTCCCCGAACGGCCTTCCCAGGATGGGCAGCAGCACCTTTCCGTCCTGGGCCGCCCAGTCGATGTCGAAGACCCGGGCGAACCGTGACGACGGGCCGTTTCGGAGCACGTCCATCCACCACGAGTTCTCCTCGGCGGCGGCCATGTGGTTCGGCACGATGTCGAGCACCACGCCCATCCCGTGCTCCCGGAGGGCATCGCTCAGCGCGTCGAACTCCTCGGGCGTCCCGAGCTCCGGGTTCAGCCGGGTGGGGTCGACCACGTCGTAGCCGTGGGTGCTTCTCGGGCGAGCGGCCAGGATGGGCGACAGGTACACGTGGGAAACGCCCAGCGCCTTCAGGTACCCGACCAGGCCCCGTGCTTGCGAGAACCCGAAACCGGGCTGGAGCTGGAGCCGGTAGGTGGCCGACGGTCGGGCGGGCCCCTCCGCCATTACCGGCGCACCGTCCCGGGCACTACGCGGTCTCGCGGCAGCGCAGCAGGATCACCGAATGCGCCTGGAGGGTCGCCGTGGGCCTTCGGACCGGATGGCTGCCCGGGCGGGCCGTGTTCAGCATCTCCTCCCAGATCCCGGTCCGCTCGATCCTGGGCAGCGTGAACAGCTTGGAGCGGCTCCCCCCGTTCAGCAGCAGCAGCAGCGTGTCGCCGAAGATGGGCCGGCCCCGCTCGTCCACCTCGTCGGTGGCGCGGCCGTGGATGAGCATGCCGAGGATGCGGTTCTCCGGATCGCCCCAGTCCTCGTCGGTCATCTCGTTGCCGTCGGGGCGGACCCAGGTGAGGTCCTTCACCCCGCCCGACATGGGGCCGCCGGTGAAGAACGACCTCCGCCGGAGCACCGGGTTGGACTGGAAGGTGGCCAGGGCCTCGCGGGTGAACTGGAGCAGGTCGCGGTCGATGGCGGAGGAGTCCCAGTTGAACCAGCTGATCTCGTTGTCCTGGCAGTAGGGGTTGTTGTTGCCATGCTGGGTCCGGCCGATCTCGTCGCCGCCCAGCAGCATCCGGACGCCCTGGGAGAAGATCAGCGTGGCCACGAAGTTCCGCTTCATGCGCTCGCGCACCCGCAGGACCGGGGCCGACTCCGTGGGCCCCTCGACCCCCCAGTTGCGGCTGTAGTTGTCGTCGGCGCCGTCCCGGTTCCCCTCGCCGTTGGCCTCGTTGTGCTTGTGGTCGTAGCTCACCAGGTCCTGGAGGGTGAACCCGTCGTGGGCGGTCACGAAGTTGATCGAGCCATAGGTCCGCCGGCCGCTCGCCGCGTACAGGTCGCTGGAGCCGGACAGCCGGGAGGCCAGCTCCGGCACCTGTCCCGGGTCGCCCCGCCAGAACTTCCGGACGCAGTCGCGGTACTTCCCGTTCCACTCGGCCCAACCGACCGGGAAGTTCCCGACCTGGTAGCCGCCCGGGCCGACGTCCCACGGCTCGGCGATGAGCTTGACCTGGGAGATGATCGGGTCCTGCTGGATGATGTCGAAGAACGTCCCCAGGCGGTTCACCTCGTAAAGCTCCCGGGCCAGCACCGGCGCCAGGTCGAACCGGAACCCATCCACGTGCATGTCCGTGATCCAGTACCGGAGGCTGTCCATGATCAGCTGGATGGTCCGGGGGTGCAGCATGTTCAGGCTGTTCCCGGTGCCGGTGAAGTCCATGTAGTAGCGGGGATCCTCCGCGAGCAGGCGGTAGTAGGCGCGGTTGTCGATGCCGCGAAGGGACAGCGTGGGGCCAAGGTGGTTGCCCTCGCCGGTGTGGTTGTAGACCACGTCGATGATCACCTCGATCCCGGCCCGGTGCAGGGTCTTCACCATCGACTTGAACTCGTGGACCTGCTGGCCCAGCCCCGCGGTGGCGTAGCCGGAATGCGGGGCGAAGAACGCGATGGAGTTGTAGCCCCAGTAGTTGGTGAGGCCCGTCTCCACCAGCCGCCGGTCCGCGACGAACTGGTGGACGGGCATCAGCTCCACGGCCGTGATCCCCAGCGCCCGGAGGTGGTCGATGAGGGGGTCGGACGCCATGCCCAGGAACGTGCCGCGGACGCGATTCTGCACGCCGGGGTGGCGCATGGTGGTGCCGCGCACGTGCGTCTCGTAGATGACCGTCCGGTTCCACGGGGTACGGGGAGGGCGGTCGTCGCCCCACACGAACGACTCGTCGATCACGACACATTTCGGCATGCGGCCGGCGCTGTCCCGCGGATCGCAGGTCAGGTCCTCGTCCTCGGCCCCGATGGTGTAGCCGTACAGCGTGTCGTCCCACTGGATGGTGCCGCTGATGGCCTTGGCGTAGGGGTCGATGAGCAGCTTGTTCCGGTTGAACCGGTGGCCCTGCTCGGGCTGGTACGGGCCGTCCACCCGGTACCCGTAGAGCTGTCCGGGACCGGCGTCCGGCAGGTACGCGTGCCAGATGAGGTCGGTGCGCTCGCGCAGGGGGATGCGGTGGGAGGGCCGGTCGTCGTGGTGACCGTCGAACAGGCACAGCTCCACGCCCGTGGCGTGCTCGGAGAAGATCGAGAAGTTCACGCCCTCGCCGTCCCACGTGGCGCCGAGCGGATAAGGGGTCCCCGGCCAGACTCGCACGAGTGCTTCTGACCTACCCGCCGGTGCGGCCGTACAACACGAAGGACGTGGGTCCGAGCTGGAGCCGTTCGTCCTGGCCCAGCTCGTCGGGCGTCTGGGAGCCGGGGCCGCCCCACCGTTCGTCGGCGGAGTCCATCAGCTTCTGCCACCGGCCTTCCAGCCCCGCCACGGCAACCCGGGCGCCATCGCCGAAGTGGAACACGGCCAGGACCTCGTTGGTCCCGCTCCGACGCCGGGCCATCAGGACCCCGGCCTCGTCGTCGGCCGACACCGCCATGTCCTGCTTGGACAGGTGGGCCAGCGCGGGGTGGCCCCGCCGCAGCGCCAGGAGCTCCCGGTGGAACTCCAGCAGCGAGCGGTGCGGCTCCAACTCTCGAAGGGTGCGATCGAGGCGGGCCGACGCGAAGGTGGCCTCGTCCTGCGGATCCAGGACCTCGCGGGACCATCCGAAGGACTCGAACTCGGCGGTCCGGCCCCGCTGGACCGACCGCACCAGCTTGGGGTCCGACAGGCTGATGAAGTAGGGGAACGGCGCGGTCTCGCCGTACTCCTGGCCCATGAACAGCAACGGCACGTACGGGGACAGCGCGACCACACCGGAGGCCAGCTTCTGGGCCTCCACCGACACCAGCGTGGACAGCCGGTCCCCCCGGGCCCGGTTGCCGACCTGGTCGTGGTTCTGGGAGAACACCACCAGCCGTCCGGCGGGGACGCTCCGGGATGAGTTCCCGTGGCGGCGGTCCCGGAACGCCGAGTACTCGCCCTGGTAGACGTAGCCGTCGGTGAACGCCCTGGCCAGATGCCCGACCGTCCCGAAGTCGAGGTAGTAGCCACCGCGCTCACCCGTCAGCAGCGCGTGCAGGGCGTGGTGGAAGTCGTCGTTCCACTGGGCGTGCAGCCCCACGCCGCCCTGGCCGACCGGGGTGACGAAGCGGGCGTCGTTCAGATCTGACTCGGCCACGAGGTACAGGGGCCGCCCCAGCCGGCCGGACAGCTCGTCCACGGCCTCCGCCAGCTCCTGGAGGAAGGGGCGGGCGGAGGAGTCCAGGATGGCGTGCATGGCGTCGATGCGAAGGGCGTCGGCGTGGAACTCCTCCAGCCACTGGAGCGCGCTTCCCAGGAAGAACCGCCGGACCTCGTCGGAGCCCGGTCCGTCGAAGTTGATCGCCTTCCCCCAGGCCTGGCGGTACCGATCGGAGAAGTACGGCCCGAACTCCCCCAGGACGTTCCCCTCGGGGCCCAGGTGGTTGTAGACGACGTCGAGGACGACCGCGAGGCCGCGCCGGTGGCACTCCGCCACGAACCGGCGAAACGCCTCCGGCCCGCCGTAGCTGTCCTGGGCCGCATACGGGAATACCCCGTCGTACCCCCAGTTCCGGGAGCCGGGGAACTGCGCGATGGGCATGACCTCCACGGCCGTGATGCCGAGGTCCACCAGCCCGTCCAGGTACAGGGCCGCCGCGTCGAACGTCCCCTGCTCCGTGAACGTCCCGACGTGCAGCTCGTACACCACGTAATCCTCGAACGGCGGGCCCTGCCATCCGTGGTCGTCCCAGCCGTCCTCGGGGGACCCGACCACCTCTGAGGCGCCGTGGACGCCCTCCGGCTGGGATCGGGACGCGGGATCCGGGAGGTCCCGATCGCCGCTCAGCCGGAAGCGGTACCGGGCGCCCGGGCCGACGCCGTCGGCCGTGCCCGCGAAGTACCCGTGCTCGCCCCGCTCCAGCGGGACCGTGCGTTCCGGATCGCCCAGCAGGACGACATCCACCGATTCGGCGCGAGGGGCCCACACCAGGAACCGCGCGCTGCCGTCGGGAGAGGCCACGGCCCCCGGCGCGTCGAACGTAGCTATTGGGTCCCCTCTCCCTCGAGAAAGACGCAGCCCAGCGGGGGAAGCGTAAGCGACACCGAGAACGGCCGCCCGTGCACGGACCACGACTCCGCCTCGACGCCGCCGTAGTTGCCCCACCCGCTGCCGCCAAACTCGCCGGCGTCGCTGTTCAGGATCTCCCGCCAAAAGCCGCCGTATGGCACGCCGACCCGGTAGCCCGCGCGGGGAACGGGCGTGAAGTTGCACACCACCAGGACGGCCCGGCCGGAGCGGTCCAGCCGCAGGAACGACACCACGCTGTGCTCGCTGTCGTTCGCGTCCACCCACTGGAAGCCGGCCGGGTCGGTGTCGAGCTCGTACAGGGCGGTCTCCTCCCGGTGCCTGACGTTGAGGTCGCGGGTCCACCGCTGGAGCCCGGCGTGGGGGGCGTGCTCCAGGAGGTGCCAGTCCAGGCTGCGGTCGTGGTTCCACTCCGCGTACTGGCCGAACTCGCCGCCCATGAACAGCAGCTTCTTCCCCGGCTGTGAGTACATGTAGCCGAGCAGGAGCCGGAGGTTGGCGAACCGCTGCCACTCGTCTCCCGGCATCTTCCCGATCAGGGAGCCCTTCCCGTGGACGACCTCGTCGTGCGACAGCGGCAGCACGAAGTTCTCGGTGAACGCGTACAGCTGGCGGAAGGTCAGGCGGTTGTGGTGGAACCGCCGGTGGACGGGGTCGTTGGCCATGTAGTCCAGGCTGTCGTGCATCCACCCCATGTCCCACTTCAGCCCGAACCCGAGCCCGCCAACGTAGACGGGCCGGGACACCATGGGCCACGAGGTCGACTCCTCGGCCATGGTCTGGGTGTCCGGGTGCTCGCGGTAGACGTGCTCGTTCATGGTTCGCAGGAAGGAGATGGCGTCCAGGTTCTCGCGGCCCCCGTACTCGTTCGGGATCCACTCGCCGGCCTTGCGCGAGTAGTCCAGGTACAGCATCGAGGCCACCGCATCCACTCGCAGGCCGTCGGCGTGGTAGGTGCTCAGCCAGTGCAGCGCGGACGACAGCAGGAACGAGCGGACCTCGCTGCGCCCGTAGTTGAAGATGTAGCTGTTCCAGTCGGGATGGAAGCCCTTGCGCGGATCGGCGTGCTCGTACAGGTGGGTGCCGTCGAAGTAGCCCAGGGCGAACTCGTCCGTGGGGAAGTGCGAGGGCACCCAGTCCAGGATCACCCCGATCCCGGCCTGGTGCAGCGTGTCCACCATCCACATGAAGTCCTGGGGGGTGCCGTACCGGCTGCTGGGGGCGAAGTAGCCGGTGCACTGGTATCCCCACGAGCCGTAGAAGGGGTGCTCCATCACCGGCATCAGCTCGACGTGGGTGAACCCCAGCTTCGAGGCGTAGTCGGCCAGGCGCGGCGCGAGCTCCCGGTAGCTCAGGAACCGGTTCGGGTCGGCCGGATCGCGCATCCACGACCCCAGGTGGACCTCGTAGATGGACATGGGGGAGCCGAGCGAGTTCCGCTCGCGGCGGCCTCCCATCCAGTCGCCGTCACCCCATTCGTAGGACAGGTCCCACACCACGGCGGCCGTTCGGGGCGGCGTCTCGAAGAACAGCCCGTACGGGTCGCTCTTGTTCACGCGGTATCCGCCGCCGCGGCGGACGATGTGGAACTTGTACAGCGATCCCGCCCCCACGCCGGGGACGATCCCCGCCCAGATCCCGGAGGAGCCCACCGGGCCCAGAGGGTGGGAGCCGGGGTCCCAGCCGTTGAAGTCGCCGACCACGGACACCGACTCGGCATTGGGGGCCCACACCGCGAAGTGCGTGCCGCTGGCCTCCGCCGTGGCCACCACGTGCGCCCCCAGCTTCTCCTGGAGGCGTCCGTGGGTTCCCTCGTTGAACAGGTACAGGTCCTGGTCCGTCAGGAGGGTCTGCTGGCGCACGGCGTCCTCCGTCCGCTGGCTCATCGTCTCACGTGCCTCTCCGCAGCCGGTCCATCCCCGACAGCGTACCCACCACGCCCGGAAGCTTGCGAAACGCCTCGAAATCGAGGGCGGCCTTGCGCCGCCAGTTGGGACGCTCCCGCCACGTCCCGGGATGGTTGTGGGGCCGATCCTCCCCCCACAGGTCCTCGAGGTTCGCCACGGCCAGGCGGGCCGGGCTCGCGGCCAGGAAGGACAGGCAGGCGTGCAGGGCTTCCTCGGTGGTGACGCCCCGAGTCCGCCGGAGGAACCCGGCTTCCCGCAGCGCCGCCAGCATGGCCCGGCGTATCTCGGCGCGCCCCTCCCGGGCCCGCCGGGCGGCGGCTTTCGGGTACCCCAGCGACTCCCCTTCGTCGATGTCCGCGGCGGTCCAGAACGACGCGAACGGCCACATGTCGTGGGTGTTCAGCGACGCCACGGACCCTCGAGGCGGGGTCGGCAGGACGTCCTCCGGATCGATCGCTTCCAGCTGGAGCACGTGGGTCCGGTGGACGCCGTGGCGGGCCATGGCGGCGCGGACACTGGGCGGTACGGTCCCGAGGTCCTCGCCCGACACCAGGGCGCTGGCCCGGGCGGCCTCCAGGGTGAGGATCGCGTACATCTCCTCGGCCCGGTACCGCACGTACACGCCCTGGGTGGCGTCGAGGCCGTACGGCACCCAGTACAGCCGGTGCAGTCCCATCACGTGGTCGAGACGCAGCACGCCGGCCAGCCGCAGGAGGTGCCGGATGCTGGCGATGGGGTAGCGGTACTCCTGCTCCCGGATCCGCTCCGGATGCAGCGGCGGGAAGCCCCAGTTCTGTCCGCCCCCGAAGAACGAGTCGGGCGGCGCTCCGCCGGAGGCGTCCCGGGCGAATGCGTCGCGCTCGCGCCACGTGTCGTAGCTGGAGGGATGGACGCCGAGCGGCATGTCCAGGTACAGGCCGGTCCCCGGGCCGCGATTGGCCCCGGCGACCCGGGCCAGCTGCTCCTCCGCCAGGAACTGGACGTACAGGTGGTACCGGCGCTCGTCCTCGGGGACGTGCCGGGACGCGAGCTTCCCGCCGCGCGCGGGCCCCGGCCACTCCTGCCACGGCGCGCCGAAGTGCGCGATGGCCGCGCGGAAGCGGGCGTAGTCGGCGAGGGCAGGCCGGGAGCGGGCCAACTGCTCCACGGCGGCACGCCGGCCCGATGCCTCCGCGAACACGGAACGGGCCAGGGCTTCCAGCACCCCTCGCTTCGCCGCCATGGACGACCGGTAGTCGACGATGTCGGCAGCGCGGAGCCCCCGGACCCGCCGCCGGAGCGCCGGGGACGACAGGAGCTCCCGCGCCTCCGGCGACCCCTCCAGGTCCGGGATCCCTTCCACGTCCAGGTACAGCTCGTTCCAGAACAGCCGGCTGGCCGGCGAGTACGGGCTGGGCTCGAAGGGATCCTCCTGGTCCAGGAACGACGCCAACAGGGGGAGCGTCCCGACGGTGCTCGCCCCGAGCGTCCCCGCCCAGTCCAGCAGGGCCGAGAGATCGGTGAAGTCGGCTGTGCCCCAGCTCCGGCCGGTCCGGAGGGCGTACAGCGGCAGGAACATGCCCCACAGCCGGATGTCGGGAGTGGGGCACCGCATGGGGGCGGAGATGACCAGGGCGGAGGCCCGGGGCCGGTCGAGGAACAGCCGGTGGTAGCCGAGAGGGAGCGGTGGCAGCGGCACCTCCACCACCCGGCCCTCGGCGTCCACACCATTCACGGAAGCCGCCTCGCTCAAGAGCACGTTCCCGCCGCCACCCTCGAGCTCGATCCGGCCCCGGACGCCCGCTCCCGGGCCCCGGCCCCGTGCCGGAAGGCGGACCTCGAAGGTGTTGGCCTCACCCTGCCACGCCACCACCACCGGCTCGAGGGGCCTGGCCCAGCTCGCCGCGGAGCGCTCCCGCAGCGCCTCCTTCACCTCGGCGGCCGTCCCGGCGGCCACGCCCATGCTCCTCAGCACCGCGGTCAGGGCGTCCGCGGAGGCTCGCCGGCGGCGCTTCTCGGTGTCGGTGAAGCTGGTCTGGACACCGTAGAGCTGGGCCAGCTTCCGGAGGTCGCGCGGCGGCGGCCGGTCTCCCCGGCGGGCCCGGGCGGCTTCGCTCACCCTGCGCTCACCCTGCGCTCACCCTGCGCTCACGAGGCGATCCGGGCGCTCACCGGTCGAGGCCCAGCAGGTCGAGGGTGCCGCGGACCGGGATGTGGATCCACTCCGGGCGGTTGTTGGCCTCGTACCGCAGCTCGTACACGGCCTTGGCCAGCATCAGGGACTCCAGCAGCAGCTCGAGCTGCGGGCGTTCCTGGGGAAGGACCGGCGACGACCCCGCGGTCTCCAGGTAGGCGCGCAGGAAGGTGGCGGAGACCGAGCGGTACCACAGCTCGATCCAGGGCTCCACGGCGGAGAGGTCCTCGGGGCGCGAGGTCGCCTCCGCCAGCCGTCCGAGCGCGGTGTACGCCGCGTAGTGGAACGAGCGAACCATCCCCGCGACGTCGCGGAGCGGGCTGTGCTTGATCCGCCGCTGGCTGAGGGGCACCGCCGGCTCCCCCTCGAAGTCGATGATGACGAAGTCCTTGCCCGTCCACAGGATCTGCCCCAGGTGGTAGTCACCGTGGATGCGGATGCGGCTGGCCTGGATCCGGGTGTTGAGCAGCCGGCCCAGCCGGGACAGGATCTGGGGCTCCAGGTCCAGGACGGGCTTCACGTCCGGGAGGTCGGTGGCCCGGGATCGCAGCAGCCGGAAGGTCCGGGAGGTCTCGTTGCGGATGGACTGGTACAGCGACCGCTGGAGCAGCGGCGTGAAGGGCTCGGGGGCGAAGTTGGCGTCCTCCGTGGGCTGGGCCAGGGCCAGGTGCAGCTCGGCGGTCCGCTGGCCGAGGCGGCGGGTCGACTCCAGGTACGGGCCGATGGTCTCCCGGGCCAGGTTCGGGATGTCGGACTCCGCCAGCGCGAGCAGCGCCGGGTGTCCCTCGGTCAGGTCCATGACGTCCGGGGTCAGGCGGCGGGCCCGGGCCTCGTCCAGGTAGCTGTCCAGGGCGTCCTGCGTGTAGGCCCACGCGTCGCCCTCGTTCGCCACGAACCCGGCCAGCACGGCGAGGGTCATGGACTCCGACTGCCCCTCCCGGTAGTCGATGTGGCCTCCCACCTGGGGCACGTGGGGGAACCCCCGGGCGGTGAGATACCGGCCCACCTCGAGGTCCGGGTTCACCCCCTGGTCGGGCCTCCGGAAGATCTTCAGCACGAACCGGTCCCCGAACAGCACGGACGTGTTGCTCTGCTCCGCGGACATCACCACGGGCTGATGGTCGCGGCCGGAGCCGCGGAGCTCCCGAAACGCCGGGGTCCGTGCGGCGATGACGTCCCCGCGTTCGCCCTGGGACCGGCGGCGCCGGGCGATGGCGTGCAGGAGCCCGATGCAGACCTCCTGGTCCCACAGGCCGTCGATCAGGGCCCGCGGACCCTCCGGGGTGGTCACCATGGCCACCACGGCGTAGGGATGTCCCTCCCGCAGCTCCCTGGTGCGCCGCTCCGACGCCAGCGCGAGCGGCAGCACGTAGGTCTCGGGATCGCCCTCGTTGAACTCCACCCGCACCAGCGTGAGGTACCCGGCCGGGTCCGCCGCCTTCCGGCTGGGGGCCGAGCCGTCGCCGCCACGGTGCGCCGGCCAGTCCGCCGGCACCGGGACCACCTCCACGATCTGCGCGGACCGGACCCGCCGGGCCTTGGCCCCGAACCACCGCCTGGCCTTCAGGTACGAGGGCAGGATCTCCTCCAGCTGGTTCCGAGCCCCCTTGCCCAGCAACCCCTGCCAGGCTCCCGTGACCTCCAGGACGGGGATCTGCGGCTCCGAGCTGGCCGCCGCCTGCTGAGGCTCGAGCGAGAACCAGTAGAAGGCGTGCGGCCCGAGCGTCACGAAGTAGGGCAGCTCGCCGATGGCCGGGAACTCCGTGTGCCCGAACAGCTCCACCGGGACCGCGCTCTTGAACTCGGACAGGTCCAGCTCGACGTACTGGGCGTGCCGGGACAGGTTCGCCACCACCAGGATCCGCTCGTCGCCGTACCGGCGCACGAACACCAGCACCTTGCGGTTCTCCGGGTACAGGAACTCCATGGAGCCCCGGCCGAACGCCCTGTAGCGTTTGCGAAGGGCGATCATCCGCTTCATCCACCACAGCAGCGAGTTCGGGTTGTTCTGCTGGGCCTCCACGTTCAGGGACTCGTAGTGGTACTCGGGGTCGATGTTCACGGGCAGGTACAGCCGCTGGGGGTTGGCGCGGGAGAACCCGGCGTTGCGGTCCGCCGACCACTGCATGGGCGTGCGCACGCCGTTGCGGTCGCCGAGGTAGATGTTGTCGCCCATCCCGACCTCGTCGCCGTAGTAGACGACCGGCGTGCCGGGCATGGAGAACAGCAGGCCGTTCATCATCTCGATGACCTTGCGGTCGTTCCCCAGCAGCGGAGCGAGCCGGCGGCGGATCCCCAGGTTGACCCGGGCCTGGCGGTCCTCCGCGTAGACCCGGTACATGTAGTCGCGCTCCTCGTCGGTGACCATCTCGAGGGTCAGCTCGTCGTGGTTGCGCAGGAACAGCGCCCACTGGGCGGCGTCCGGGATGGGGGGGGTCTGGCCCAGGATGTCGATGATGGGGAACCGGTCCTCCTGGCGGATGGCCATGAACATCCGGGGCATCAGCGGGAAATGGAACGCCATGTGGCACATGTCGCCCTTCCCGAAGTAGGCCACGGCGTCCTCGGGCCACTGGTTGGCCTCGGCCAGCAGCATCCGGTTCGGGAACCGCTCGTCGACGTGGCTCCGGAGGTCGCGCAGGAAGTCCATGGTCTCGGGGAGGTTCTCGCAGGTCGTCCCCTCCCGTTCGAACAGGTAGGGCACGGCGTCCAGGCGGAGCCCGTCGACGCCCATGTCCAGCCAGAAGTCCAGCACGCCCAGCATGGCCCGGCGGACCTCGGGGTTGTCGTAGTTGAGGTCGGGCTGGTGCCCGTAGAACCGGTGCCAGAAGTACGCCTTCGCCACGGGGTCCCACGTCCAGTTGGAGTGCTCGAAGTCCTGGAAGATGATCCGGGCTTCCCGGTACCGGTCGGGCGTGTCGCTCCACACGTAGAAGTCCCGGGCGGCCGATCCGGGCTTGGCCCGGCGAGCCCGCTGGAACCACGGGTGCTGGTCCGAGGTGTGGTTCAGCACCAGCTCGGTGATCACCTGGAGCCCCCGTTCGTGCGCCTCGCGGAGCAGGTAGCGGAAGTCGCGGAGGGCCCCGTAGGAGGGGTGGATCCCCTTGTACATCGAGATGTCGTAGCCGTCGTCGCGTAGCGGGGACGGATAGAACGGCAGCAGCCAGAGCGCGGTGATGCCGAGGTCCTGGAGGTAGTCGAGCTTGCGGACCAGGCCCCGAAGGTCGCCGATGCCGTCCCCGTCGGCGTCGGCGTAGGCCCGGACGTGGAGCTCGTAGACGATCGCGTCCTTGTACCACTGGGACATGCTGGTGTCGGCCTCCGGCTTGCGGGCGCGAACGGCACGGCGGGGCATCAGGCCGCCCCCGGTGATTCGACGGAGCCCACCCGCAGGATGTGCACCGGGACGAGGGACGGGTCGAGCTCGACGTAGTTGGCGGAACCGCGCCACAGGTACCGCGCCCCGGTCAGGAGGTCGTCCACCACGTACGGCTCGTCCCTCGGTGCGCCGAGGTCGTCCAGCCACAGGTGCAGCCATCCCGACTGGCGGTGCACCGGGTCCAGGTTGACCACGGTCAGCACCACGTTGGACCGGTCGGCCGTGGCCTTGCTGTACGCGATCAGCATGTCGTTCGTGGTGGGATGGAACACCAGGTCCCGGTCGGCCTGGAGCGCCGGGTTCTCGTGGCGGGCCCGGTTCACCGCGGCGATGAAAGGGGCCAGGCTCCGGGGATCCGTCAGGTTCCAGTGGCGGATCTCGTATTTCTCGGAGTTGCGGTATTCCTCCTTCCCGGGGGAGATCGGGTCGTGCTCCATCAGCTCGTAGGCGGGCCCGTAGATGCCGTAGCTGGCGCCCAGCGTGGCGGCGAGCACCAGCCGGGCCATGAACGTCGACCGGTACCCGGTCTGGAGCTCCGCCGTCAGGATGTCCGGCGTGTTCGGCCACAGGTTCGGGCGGAAGTACTCCCGGACCTCGGTCCGGGTGAGCTCGGTGAAGTAGTCGGTGAGCTCCGGCTTCGTGCTCCTCCAGGCGAAGTACGTGTAGGACTGGGTGAACCCCAGCTTGGCCAGGCCGTACATCAGCCGGGGACGGGTGAACGCCTCGGACAGGAAGATCAGCTCCGGGTGCTCGTCCTTCAGCTCACGGATGACCCACCCCCAGAACCGCAGCGACTTGGTGTGGGGGTTGTCGACCCGGAAGATCCGGACGCCGCGGGCGATCCAGAACTCCATGACCGCCCGCAGCTCGGCCCACAGCTCCCGCCAGGCGCCGGTCTCGAAATCGAGCGGGAAGATGTCCTGGTACTTCTTGGGCGGGTTCTCGGCGTACTGGATGGAGCCGTCGGGCCGGCGGCGGAACCACTCCGGGTGCTCCTTGACCCACGGGTGGTCGGGCGAGCACTGGTAGGCCACGTCCATGGCGATCTCGAGGCCGTGGTCGCGGGCCGCGGCGACCAGCGCGTCGAAGTCCTCGAACGTGCCGAGGTCGGGATGGATGGCGGTGTGCCCGCCCTCCTCGGCCCCGATGGCCCACGGGCTCCCGGGGTCGCCCGGGCCGCCCCTCGGGTCGTTGTTCCTGCCTTTTCGGTGGGTCCGCCCGATCGGGTGGACCGGCGGCAGGTACAGCACGTCGAACCCCATCTCGGCCACGTACGGCAGCCATTTGACGGTGTCGCGGAGCGTCCCCGGCCGCTTGGGGTCGGGGCTGGTGGACCGGGGGAAGAGCTCGTACCACGCTCCGAACCGGGCCCGTTCCCGGTCCACCACGACCTCCAGCTCCCTGCCGTAGGCCGTGGAGAAGCGGCGGTCCGGGTGCTGCTCCATGCGCTCGGCCAGCTCGACCGAGAGCGCGGCCTTCTCCCCGAGGGGCCCGCCCGAACGGAGGTCGGCGGCGAACTCGCGGAGGGCCTTGCGGTCGGCGCCGACCGCGCGTCCCGCGGCCCGCTCCACCATTTCCGCCCCGGCCAGCAGCTCGACGGTGACGTCCTGCCCGGCCTCGATCTTCACGGAGGTGTCCCGGCGCCAGCTGCCGAACCGGTCGATCCAGCCCCGGAGCGTGTAGCGGTACCGGCCAAGCTCGGCAACGGTGAACTCGCCCCGCCACCGGTCGTTGCCGATCGGCTCCATGGCGCACTCCGACCACAGCGGGTCCTCGTCCCGCCGGTATCGCAGGACGCAGGCCAGCTGATCGTGCCCGTCGGCGAACACGTCGGCCTCCACGGCCACCGTCTCGCCGACCACTCGCTTGATGGGGAAACGGCCCCCGTCGATCTCGGGGGTCACCCCTTCGATGACCACCCGACGCCGTCCCTCTGGCACGTCCGGAAGGCGTCGGGGCGGCTCGGACGAGGCCGTTCGACGCGTCGTGGGCACCGTGTATCACGATAGCCGGAAGCGTGGGGGGCATGATCGAGCAGCGCCGGCCACGTCAACGCGCCTGGCCGAAGTCGACCTACGTGCCGGCCGGCCCGTCGGGTTCGAGCCCGGGCTCCCGCCTCGCGACGGCCACGGCCTCGTCCACGGTCATGGCGCGGCCCTCTTCCCAGGCCCGGTCGGCCGCGCCCTCCGAGAGATGCGCGCGGGCCTCCGCAACCGGATCCCCTTCCAGCAACCCGCCGATGGCACCCGGGGGCCCACCCACCTGCTCCTTGATGGATTCCGAGGCGCCGGCCAGCCGGATGGCGTCCTCGTGCCGCCCCTCCCAGGTCGCCAGGAACGCCAGGTCCGTGAAGGTGATCCCGATCCCCGTGCGGTTGTCGACCTCGCGGAACAGCTCCAACGCTTCGAGGCCGGCGGAACGCGCCTCCCGCCGGTGGCCGACGCGGCCGTGGGAGAAGGACAGCCACAGGAGGTCGAATGCGAGGTGCAGGCGCTCCCCCAGCCGCCGCCAGATGGCCACGACCTCCTCGAGGCTGTCGATGACCGCGTCCCACCGCCCGGCCTCGGCGTCCGGCATCACGAGCAGCGTCAGGACCTGGGCCACCCCGCGCTCGTCGTTCGCCCGGCGGAACAGCTCGAGGCTCTCGTCCAGCAAGGGGCCCGCGGCGGCGAGGTCGTCCCCGGCCGCCACGAACGACAGGTTGTACAGGGCCTCCGCGGTGCGGGCGGGGTCGCCGAGCTCCCGCTCGACGGCCACCGCCTCCCCGTAGAACACTCCGGCCGCCTCGCGGTCCTGCTGCCACCAGGCGATCCCTCCGGCTCCGATCAGGGCCTTGGCCCGGGCCGCGGTCGGCCCCTGACCCGACGGCATCGCCAGGATCTCGTCGAGCCACCGCCGGCCCTCGGCCAGGTGCCCCCGCTGCTGCCAGAACCGCCACAGCGCGGCGGCGGACTCCTGGGCCCGGTCCGCCGCTCCGGTCTCGATGGCCCAGCGGAGGGCGTTGCGGATATTGGCGTGCTCCCGGTCGCACCGGTCGAGCCACGGGATCTGGTCGTCGGCCGTGAGGTGGGGTTCGGCCTCTACCGCAAGGTGGAGGAAGTGCTCGCCGTGGCGCCGCAGGATCAGGTCCAGGTCGCCCCCGGCCGCGAGCTGCTCCTGCCCGAACTCCCGGATCGTCTCCAGCATGGAGAACCTGCGTTCGCCGTCGGGGAGCTCGGTCCCGCGGACCAGCGACTTGTCCACCAGCGAGGTCAGTCCCTCGAGGACATCGAGGCCGAGCTCCTCCGGGGCGCACACCGCCTCGGCCGACTCGAGGGTCCACCCCCCGGCGAACACCGACAGCCGGGCGAACAGGCGTCGCTCGGCATCGTCGAGCAGGTCGTGGCTCCAGGCGATGGCGCCGCGGAGGGTCCGCTGGCGCTCGGGTAGCGTCCGCGCCCCGGAGGTGAGGATGGACAGGCGCTTCTGGAGACGGGGCAGGATCTGCTCGGGCGTCAGGACCTTGGTCCGGGTCGCCGCCAGCTCGATGGCCAGCGGAAGGCCGTCGAGCCGAGCGGTGATCCCCGCCACCGCCGGGGCGTTCTCCTTCGTGATCCGGAACCGGGGCCGTACCGCGATGGCCCGTTCGGTGAACAGGCGGACCGCGTCGAACCGGCCGAGGGTGAGGAGATCCGGGAGCCGCTCGGGATCGGGGGGCTCGAGCGGCGGCACCACGTACTCCTGCTCCCCCCGGAGCGACAGCACGACGCGCGAGGTCGCCAGGACCTTCAGGTTCGGGGCGGCCGTGAGGAGCTCCTCGATCACGGGGGCCGCCTCCGCCACCTGCTCGAGGTTGTCGACGACCAGGAGGAGGTCTTTATCGCGGAGGTGATCCTGGACGACTTCGAGGATGGGCCGCCCGGCGGCCTCCGGGACCCCCAGGGCCCGGGCCACGACCGAGGGAACCAGGGCGGGATCGGTCAACGACGACAGGTCCGCGAAGAACGCCCCGTCGCCGAATTCGGTGAGGACAGCCGCGGACACTTGCAGGGCCAGCCGGGTCTTCCCGGACCCCCGGCGCCGGTGAGGGTGAGGAGCCGGGTTCGGGCCAGGAGGTCCCTGATCTCGGCGATCTCCTCCTCCCGGCCCACGAACGAGGTGAGCTGGGCGGGGAGGTTGTTGGGACGGGCGTCGAGCGTCCGGGGAGGCGGGAAGTCGGCCGGCAGCCCCTCGATCACCAGGGCGTACAGATGCTCGGGATGCACGATGTCCTTGAGGCGGTGCTGCCCGAGGTCCCGAAGGGAGACCTCGTCGGGGAGGGTGCGCTCCACCAGCCCCCGGGTGGCGTCGGAGACGATGACCTGGCCGCCGTGCGCCGCGTCGGCGATCCGCGCCGCCCGGTTCACGTCGATGCCGACATAGTCGTCCCCGCCCAGCACGCCTTCTCCGGTGTGGACGCCCATGCGGACCCTCACGGGTGAACCCGAGGACCAGTCGTGGGCGGCCAGGTCCCGCTGGACGGCCACCGCGGCCTCGATCGCCCCACCGGGGTTGCGGAACGCGAGGAAGAAGGAGTCCCCCTGCGTGCTGACCTCGACGCCGCCGTTCGCGGCGACGGCCCGTCGGACGATCGCCGCGTGCTGGTCGCGGACCGCCGCGTACCGGTCAGCGAGCTCCTGAAGTAGGCGTGTGGAGCCCTCGATGTCGGTGAACAGGAAGGTGACCGTCCCGGTGGGCAGCTCTGCCATGTCAGAGCGCAATGTAGCGTCGGGCGCCGGAGCCGATGCGCCTATGCTGGCCCGTCGTTCGATCGATTCGGCGCACAGGGAGGACGCACGTGCTGCTCGAGAACAAGAACGCCGTGATCTACGGAGGGGGCGGCTCGGTCGGTGGCGCGGTGGCCCGAGCCTTCGCCCGCGAGGGGGCGAGGGTCTTCCTGGCCGGCCGGACCGTTGCCACGCTGGACCGGGTGGCCAAGGCGATCACCGCCGCGGGAGGGGTGGCCGAGGCGGCGGAGGTCGATGCCCTCGACGAGCGGGCCGTCGAGGAGCACGCCCGCGCCGTGGCCGAGAAGGCGGGGGGAATCGACATCTCCTTCAACGCGATCAGCCATGGGGACGTCCACGGGACGCCCCTGCTGCAGATGGACTACGAGGACTTCGCTCGCCCCATCACCACGGCCATGCGCGCACAGTTCCTGACCGGGCGGGCCGCGGCTCGGCACATGGTCGAGCGGGGCTCGGGCGTGATCATGGCGATCACCGCGACGACGGCCCGGCAGGTGATCCCGGAGGTCGGAGGCACGGGGGTCACCTTCGACGCCATCGAGAGCCTGTGCCGGCAGTGGGCATGCGAACTCGGGCCGCTCGGCGTCCGCGTCGTCTGGCTCCAGACGACCGGCCTCCCCGAGGCCATCGCCGACATCGAGCGCTTCCTCGACTACGGCACCGGTTCGGGAAAGGGCATGACGCGCGATGAGCTGATCGCGTGGCTGCGAGGGAAGACGATGCTGAACCGGCTGACGTCGCTGGCCGAGGTGGGGAACGTGGCCGCCTTCGTGGCTTCGGACCAGGCCAGCGCCATGACCGCCGGCGCCGCGAACATCACCTGCGGCTCGGTCCCCACGAGATGACAAGTTGCCTCGCCAGCCCGGGCTTACGGTTCACCCGGGGAAGGCGGCACCGGCCGCGATGTCCAGGATCATGGGTAGTGCCCGGTCGCCGTACTTCGCTGTGACGCGCTGGATGAGCTCCTGCTTGGGCGAGCCCTGCTCGACCGCGGCGTCGAAGGCGGCTACGTAGTCCCGGGTCTCGTCCAACAGGACCCGCCTCGCCTCGTCGTCGGTCCCGGGCACCTTGTGGCCCGCCACCACCGTGACCGGGTCCATGCCGGCCAGCTTCTCGAGGTTGGCGATCCACTCCTTCCGCTCGTCGGCGTTTGCCTCGGCGAGCCACACGTGGGTCCCGTTGTAGGCGACGTCCCCGGCGGCCAGGGCGCGAATCGACGGGATCCACACCACTGTCGAGTCGTGGACGTCGCCCTGTCCGAGGTGGATGATCCGGAGCTCATTGCCCTCGAGGTCGATCACGTCGCCGTCGAGCGGCTCCCACTGCGCCACCTTGGCAGCCAGGGTCTCCTCGATCACGCCGATCACCTCCGGCGCGGTGACGAACCGAGCCTGGGGGAACGCGGCCCTGAGGGTGGTGAGCCCCCAGTAGTGGTCCGGGTGCCCGTGGGTGATGTACACGGCCGTCAGGTTCTTGCCGGTGGCCTTGATGGTCTCGGCAAGCCGCTCCGCGTCGGTCCGGGTGAACTGCCCGTCGACCACGACGGCGTCGCGCTCACCGGACACGATGGTCGACGTCACGTTGAAGGCGTTGTCGCCTCCCACGAACACATCGAGCTTCAGGTCGGCCATGGGGTCCTCCTCCCATTCGCCCTCGCCGATCGAGGGCATCGCCGTGCGCAACCGACGGTACCCTTGGCTAATTCCCAACGGGAAGTAGTGACCTCAAAGTGGTATGATTTCCCTGTGGAAACTGACCTGGTACCGGGAACGAAGCTCCAGGGCCCGTGGGATCCGTACGATCCGAACTGTCCCACCCGGCAGCTGTTGAGCCGGATCGGAGATCGCTGGACGGTGTTGATCGTGGGCGCCCTCGAGGAGCGGGAGCGGCGTTTCGGTCAGCTTCTGTCGCTGGTCCGCGGGATCAGCCCGAAGGTCTTGACGCAGACCCTTCGTGCGATGGAACGGGACGGACTCGTCAGGCGGGAGATCTTCCCGGAGATCCCACCCCGGGTGGAGTACTCGCTCACCGAGCTCGGGAAGGAGCTGGTCGACCCGATCGCGACGATCCGTGACTGGGCCGTAGCTCACATGGAGCGGGTGATCACCGCCCGCGAGATGTACGACGCGTCCAGCAGCGTTCCTGCCGTCGTTGCTAGGCCGATGTCGCCCGGTGCAGGGCGACGGGAGCCGTGATGCCCTTGAGCGCGACCGATCCGAGCGGCTCGAAGCGAACGTCGTCCGAGTCGCACAGGGTGTAGACGTCCTCGGTCACCACGACCTGATCGGCCTGCGCGTGGGCCGACACGCGTGAGGCGATGTTGACCGTCCTTCCGAAGTAGTCGCTGTCCCTGGCGATGACCGGGCCCGCGTGCAGTCCCACCCTGGCGGGCGGGAGGCCTACCCTCGGCGCTTCCCGCACCATCTCGAGGGCTGCCAGGACACCCTCCGTTGGCCGCGCGAAGTAGCACATCACGCCGTCACCCAGGAACTTCACCGGCCTGCCGCCGTGGCGGCGGGTCGCCGACCGAACGAGGTCGGAGAGCTTCACCGTGAGGTCGACCGCGGCCTCGTCGCCCCGCTCCTCGGTGAGCGCGGTGAACCCGGACAGGTCCAGGAACCCGATCGCCGGCACGTGGCGGGGCGGACGGCGAATGGCCCCCGTCCGTTCGATGGCCGCCTCGACGTGCTCGAGGACCGACTCGATCATCCCCTGCTCCACGTGCCGGCGGTGCAGCCACACCAGCACCCGCTCGTCGAGCTCCTGGGCCATCTGGCCCTGCGGCAGCGCGATCTCGAGCATCTGCTGCTCCGGCAGCCCCGAACGCAACAGCGGGTTCATCACGTAGGTCTCGAAGAAGTTGAGCTCCGCTCGTGTCAGGTTCCGCAGGTTCTCGCCCCAGAACCGCGCGGCGTGCGCGATGGCCCCTTCGGTCCCGGCGACCGGCATGCCCCGGATGGCCTGGAGCACGGGCGCCATGTCCAGATCGTCCTGGCGGACCCGGTCCTTCAGCGTCGGCTGGGGGAGACCGAGCCCCGCGTAGGCGTCTTGCAGGAACTCGAAGGGGACTCCGAACTGCCGGCACAGCTCCTCGAAGTCGCGGTCCGAGAGCGCAGCGGTGTTCTGCTCGGGAAACAGCGCGTCCACGAAGGCGAAGGAGAACTCGCCGGACGCAATGGCCGTGCCCACGTCCTCTGGGCGGATGCCGGACTGCTCCAAGGCCTGGAGGAGACGGACTCGGGTGACGTCGACAGACCGGAACGGCTCGTTGCGGCTGGAGAGGATGCCCAGGGCCGCGAACCGGTCGATCTCCTCGGGCGCCGCGCCGGCCCGGCGCGCCACCTCCTCACAGGTGAGCTCCTCCATGGCCGCATGGTACGGCCCGCGCCAATCTCGTCCGAGGCTCTCCGACGGCATTGGCTCCGATCGACGGGGCCTGTTATGGACGATATCGGGCACTCAGCGGGTCAACGCGCGTGCCAGGAAATCTTTGAGCCGGGTCGGTGTCGTGCTCTCCGCCGTGCGCCGCTGGCCGCGCCCGCGGAAAGGCTCGCCCGCCCTCAGGGGCCGGCGATGCGCTTGGCTCGGTCCAGCGCCTGGGCGATCTCGCGCATGATGCGGTCGTTCAGCTCGTGGACGTCGTGCGGGTTCCGCGCCGAGCCCACCGGCGTGATGGGTGGGCCGAACACGGCCGCCACCCTGGGCCGCCACGGCGGCGCCACCCTGAACCCGAACTGGGGCCACCTACGGTGGGTTCCCCACACGGCCACCGGGATCAACGGAACGCCGCCGGACAGGGCGATGCGGGCCGCACCGCGCCGGCCCGGCTGGAGCGGCCCCGGGCCCACCCCGCCCTCCGGGAAGATTCCGGCCAGCGCTCCAGTGGCGATGACGCCCGCCGCTTCCTCCAGCGCCTTGAAGTCGCGCTCGCCCCGGCGGATGGGGATCTGCTTGATCAGCCGAAGCCCCGTCCCGATCAGCGGCTTCTCGAACATCTCGGCCGCGGCCAGGAACCGGACCGTCCGGCCGCGGTAGGAGGGGGCCAGCGCGATGATCACCGGGTCGATCACGCTGATGTGGTTGGAGGCCAGGATGGCCGGTCCCTTCCGTGGGATGTTGTGCGTCCCCGCGAAGTGGACGTCGAAGCAGGCTCGGGCCACGGTTCCCACCGTGTAGAGGCCGGTCCGCCACCAGAAGTCCCGCTCGACCCGGTCCTCCCGCCGCATGGCGGCGAAGTGTACGCCGGAGGGCGGTTGCTGCCGTCTGTGGCTACGCGTCCTGCCGGGCGTCCTGGCGGCGGTCCTGCCCGACACGCCGGCGCTCCAGGAAGCGGGCGAACGACTCCGCCGGCTGCGGGCGGCTCCATCGGTTGCCCTGGGCCATCTGGCAGCCGATCGCCCGGAGGCCGCGGCCTGCTCCTCGGTCTCCACGCCTTCGCCGACGGTCTGGAGGCCGAGCGCACCTGCCATGCGCACGATTCCGTCCACGATCGCGGTCTGCCGCCCCGAGGAGCCCAGACCGGCGATCAGCGGTCGGGCCAGCTTCAGCATGTCGATGGGGAACCGGTTCACGAATCCGGGCGAGGCGAACCCGGTCCCGAACCCGTCCACGGCCAGACGGACCCCGACTTCCTTGAGGGCACGCAGACGGCCGTCCGCCCCCTCGGGGTCCTCCACCAGCGCACTCTCGGATACCTCGAGGCAGATCGACGCCGGGTCGATGCCCGCGGAGCGGATCGTCTTCGCGGTCACCTCGGCCAGGTCGGCCCGCTCGAACTGACGGGCGGACAGATTGAGGCTGACCCAGATCGGCTCGCCCCCACCCTCGGCGTTTCCGGCGCTCCGCAGCCAGGCGGCGGCGTGCTGGAGCATCCAGCGGTCGATCTGCACGATCAGCCCCGACTCCTCGGCCACCAGCAGGAACTGCGGGGGTGCCAGCAGGCCCCGGGTGGGATGGCGCCACCGCACGAGCGCCTCGGCGCCCACCGCGGCTTCGTCCTCCAGACGGACCACCGGCTGGAGGTACAGCCGCAGCTCGTCGCGTTCCAGCGCTTCGCGCAGGGCCGTCTCCACGCGCCGGCGCCCCCGGGCCTGCGAGCGCATCCGGCCGTCGAACAGCTCGTAGCGGGCCCGCCCGTGGCGCTTGGCCCGGTACATGGCGGTGTCCGCGTCCTGGATCAGCTCCTCGGGATCGCGCCCGGGCTCGTGGGACATGGCCAGCCCCACGCTTCCCGAGATGGAGATGCGCCGGCCGTCCACGTCGAACGGCTCGGCCAGGGCCCCGGTGATGCGTTCGGCGATGCGGAGGGCCTCCTGCTTGCCGGGGAGGTCCTCGCACAGGACCACGAACTCGTCCCCGCCGAAGCGGGCGATGGTGTCGGTGGGCCGGACCATCTGCTCGAGCCGGCGGACCACCTGGATCAGCAGCGCGCTGCCGGCCGCGTGGCCATAGGTGTCGTTCACGGCCTTGAAGCGGTCGAGGTCCACGAACAGCACGCCCACCGTTCCGGGGTGGCGGCTCAGGCGCGACAGGGCCATGCTGAGGTGATCGGTGAACAGGGTCATGTTCGGCAGGCCGGTCAGCGAGTCGTGCAGGGCCCGGCGTGCGATCTCCTCCGACCGCAGGGCCTCGGCGGCCCGCTTGCGCTCGACCACCCGGCCCAGCTGGGCCCCCACGTCGGCCATGACCTCCAGCATCGAGGGGTCCGGATCGGCGGGCCGGTCGGCGAAGAACTCCAGCACCGCCACCACCTCCCGCTCGATCAGGACCGGAAACGCGAAGCTTGCCCGGATGTCCAGCTCCCCCGCGAGGGTCCCGTCCAGGAACGAGGTATCGCGGGCCAGGTCCGTCACCCAGGCCGGCTCGCCGGTGGCCAGGACCTCGGCGGGGAGGCCGACCGCCCCCCCGGTCCGGGTGGCCTCGGTCACGGCCCGGAACGTCTCGAAGCGCCGGGGGTCGGCGAGATGCCAGACCCCCGAGGAGACCAGGCCGCCCCGGGCGGCCTTCCTCGTCCAGGACGAAGGCGTGGCCCACCGGCCATCCGGTGTGCCCGCACACGAGGTCGAGGGCCCGGCGGATGACCTCTTCCACCAAGGTGGCCTCGTTCGACGCCGTGGCGATCTCCCGCATCAGCTCGAGCTCCGCCGTCCTCCGACCGAGCTCGCCGGCGGTCCGCCGAAGCGACATCGTCAGCCACGCCGCCGATTCGCCCACCAGCACCGCCACCGGCACGACCACGGCCGCCGACCCCAGGCCGGTCCCGTGCTCGCCGGGCAGGGCCAGGATCGGCAGCACGTAGGCCAGGGCGGCCAGCGGGGAGAGCTTTAGCGACGTCCACGGCCGGTGGCCGATGCCGACCCACGCGAACACCACCACGAAGAACACGCCGTAGGTGTAGATGGCCGTGCCGCCGTAGGCGTTCCCGGCCGCGATGAGGGCCAGGGCGGGCGGCACCAGCCACAGGCTGGCCCGCCTCGGCCACCGGCCCCAGGGGGCGAGCCACGCTCCGATGCCGGTGGCCAGCGCCACCGCGGAGACCGCCAGGAGGGCGGGCCGGTTGACGCCGGGCCCGCCGGCAAGTGGCAGGGTGACCGCGGTAATGGCGCCCGAGGCCAGCAGGAGGACGGCAGCGACCCGGCCCACCAGGGCGCGGCTGGGCCCGGCGGCGCGATCGAGACCATCGGCCGGCTGCATCTACGGTGAGTATCGGCATCGACGCCCGAAAATCCTTAGCCCCGGGCATATGGATGATTCGAAACCGAAGATGGAGGGAACACCTCCGCTCGACATGCCGGACGAAGCCTGCCCGCACTGCGGCGAGACGCGCCGCTTCACAAGGGTCCAGCGAGTGGACATCGGCCCAGGCGTCCGCTACGAGGTGTACGCGTGCGCCGGCTGCGGTGCTTCCTTCGTGCGGGACGAGGCGCGCGGGTGGACCTGGATGCCGGCCCGAACGCGGCCCGCGCGAAGCGCCTGACCCCTCGGGGGTCGTCCGGCGGACCGTTGCCCTCGGTCGTTCGTCCGGCTGAACGCCGCGGCTAGGATGCTCGCGGTGCGTCGCCTGATCCCATCCTTCCTCTTCGGCTCGGTCGTGCTCGGTTCCGCGCTGGTCGGTTCCGTCGTTCCCGCGGGAGCCCTGGCCGCCGGTTCCCCGGCATCCGCGACCGCCCCGCCGCCGCACGTCCAGGTCGTGCTGTCGGGGGACGTCCACGTTCGCCGGGGTGAGGTGTCTCGCGACGTCGTGGTGGTCCACGGCAGCGCGAACGTCGAGGGGATCGTCCGGGGATCCGTGGTGGTGTTCGACGGGCCCGTCACGGTCTCCGGCCTGGTGAAGGGGGACGTGGCGGCCCTGGACGGGACGGTCACCCTCCTGCGGGGGGCCCACGTCACCGGCGACGTCTGGGTGGGCCGGGGGCGGGCCGTCACGGAGGTGGGCTCGGCCATCGACGGGCGGCTGCACACGGGAACGATCCTTCGGTTCGCGGCGCCCGGGACCGTGGTGGCCCGGTTCCCGGTGTGGCTCGCCATCTCGCTCTCCACCCTGTTGCTGGGCGTGCTGTTGCTCCTGCTGGCGCCGCGGGGAGCCGACGCGATCGCGGCCGTGTCCACCTCCGCGCCTGGCGCCGCGACCGGATGGGGTGCGGCCCTGTTCGTGGGCCTTCCGATCCTGGCCGTGCTCGCCATCGTCACCCTGGTCGGCATCCCGTTCGGGGTCGGGCTGCTGCTGGCCCTGGCGTTCCTGTACGCCGTCGGCTACGTCTGGACCTCGTGGGCACTGGGCCGGGCCCTGATCCGCCCGTCGCGGCACGGCCGGAGCCTCCGCCGCTACCCGGCGTTCCTGGTGGGATGGGCGATCCTGCGCGGAGTAGGCTTCTTCCCGATCGTGGGCGCCATCATCTGGTTCGCCGCTGCGCTGTTCGGCCTGGGACTCATGGCCGTGGCCACCTGGCGGGCCCGGCGGCCGGTGGCCGTTCTCACGGCCGGCC
>JALYLZ010000118.1 GCA_030774015.1 Actinomycetota bacterium
GTGTATAGTAGTTCTCAAAATCTCAAACTTATTCTACTCGTAGCCTACTTGATAGATAAGGATGAAAAGACAGTACATTTACTATACCACGGGTGGAATTATAGGACTAGCGTTACTTTTTTACTTCGTAAACCATGAGGCAAATAAAGTTCCTTACGCTTTAAGTGTAGATGCAATTAAAGATACAACAGATATAAGTTAAGTATCCAAGTATGTATCAACTAAGTATGATATTTATGCCAATTATTTTATACAAGAAGAGCTTTAGCTTGGTATCTCTACCTCATTTGTATGAAACCACGGGCTCTTCAAATATCCGTTAGGAAGAGGAGAGAATTGCTTGATTTCCTGAAGAAGACAAAGGACAAGGAAGAGTACAGACGTGCAGTGGCTGTAAAACAGAAGATGGAAGGTATTTCGTACAGAAACATAGCCAAGAATATCAGTGTTAATTACAGGAATGTATACCGTATGATAGATGCTTATAGAAAATATGGTCTTGATGGTATAAGGAGTAAGAGAAAGAATGCAGGTAAAATACCTAAGATATCTTCCGAAAAGAACAAGGAGCTCATAAAAGAAGTAGTACTGAAATCACCAGCAGCATTTGGATATCTAAGGAACACATGGAGTATCAGATTACTTGCAAGGCATCTATCTAAGGAACTTAAGATGAATGTTAGTCCTATGCATACATGGAGGATCATCCGGAGTCTTGGCGTATCTTACAAAAGACCAAAGCTTGCACTAGAACATGATAAAGACTATGAGCAGAAGAAAAAGAGGATAGACAATTACAAGAAGGTATCGGCAGCATTTTTAAAAAAGAGTAATGTTGGGATTTGAAGACGAAACGTGGGTAAACCTTCAGCCCTATATTACGAATACGTATATGATGAAAGGTGATCAAAAGAGGATACTGTACAATGGTACAAATAGAAAATTCAACGCATTCATCACTTTGCTTTATAATACTAACAATGTCAAATTCACACTAAGTAAATCTAGAACGAGTACTGATTTCATAAACCATGTCAGAAGCATAAGACGATATATCAAAAAGAATCATGTTACACGTTTTATCCTTGTAATAGACAATGCATCATTTCATGTAAGCAAAAAAACCAAACAATTCTTACAAAAGCAATCAGAATGGCTTACAGTAATCTTCCTACCAAAACGTTCACCCAACCTAAATCCAGTTGAGTCAAGAATCAATAGAAACCTCAAGAAGGATGTCTGTGCCAACCATAACTATGGAAATCTAGAAAGTCTGACAGAGAATGTTAGAAGATATCTCAGAAAATTTGGTAGTTGGCCTAAATTATGAGACTTGACTTAGTATGCTTAAATTCTACAACAGACATATTGGGCGTCGTGGACCCATTTCGGGATTGCCGAAGACTATATAGTAATCACTTCAGTGACCAGATGCAATTAAGATCGCTGCCCGATCAACAAGTTCAGATGGCGTTAAGAGATGGACGAAAAGTACGAGAGAAGGCCCAGGATTATCTCGTTAGGTGGAATAAATGGACTTTGGCAGTTTCGGTATATTCCTGTTATTTAGTCTTAAAAACTGCATTTAGGGAATAGGATAGATATTTTCTCTGGAATCTTTAATATTTGGTGTCATGTTCATAGACATGGTGGCAACCCCAGATACGGATTCTATTGGAGAAGTAAAATGTCCCAGATGTATGAGTCATATGGTTGAAAAAAGGGCACCTTTTTATCTTCACGGCGAGTATGTTGGACTTTTTGAATCATTGGTGTGCGATATCTGTTACTATTCTCTCTTAACTGCCGCGGGTTATGATAAAGCCATGACAGAGGCCAGAGAATTTGGCTTAGTCGGACCGGAGGAAGAGATAATTAGTGAAACTATAGAAATGCTAGACACTTCATATATCCTGGAAAGTCCCCCCATCTCTTCCAATATGGAAGATGGATCCAAAAAGTTTGGTCAGTCTAATGAAGAGATAGAATCAGACTCCATTACGACGGTTGGAGAATTGTCAATACTGCTTAAGTATAGTGAGCGAAAACCTTCAATACGAACTGAGATGCTTATAAAATAACGGGTGAAATAACTCTGCTATGATTCCTAGTTTTAGTATTGACCCATCCAAGTTAATTGATAAGAGGTTCAAAATAAGAAAGATGCACTATAATACATACGAAGTTGATCATGCCTCACTCAAAGG
>JALYLZ010000119.1 GCA_030774015.1 Actinomycetota bacterium
ACGCCGAAGCCGACACCAACAGCTACCCCCGAGGGGTCAAGGTCAGCGACGAGGAGATGGCCGCGATCGGCCCGCGCATCAAGGGCCACAGGTTCCACGGTGAGTGGAACTACACGATCGTTCCGCCCCCGCGCCACCGGCTAACTACAGTCATGTAATTCCGTTCCGGAGCCTAACGACGGCGGCGGACCAGCAGCACAACGATCGCGGCGACGGCCAGGACGCTCGCGGCCGCGATCGCCACGATGGAGACCGTGCTGGTTCCGGACGAACGCGGCGGTGTGGGGGCGGGCGACTGGACCAGGCCATCGGCGGCGCTGGCGGGGATGGCCACGGCCACGTAACCGAACGCCTCGATCGAGGCCAGGGCCAATCTGGCCCTTACGGCTGTCTCGCGTCTCGAGCTTCTTCCATGCGTGGCCGTCGCTCGACCACACCACCGCGTGCTCGACATGGCCGGTGGCCGGCGTGGCCGGGTAGACCAACGTGACCGGCGTGGAACGGCGCAGCGGGCCGACCTTGCCGTCGCCCTTGTACTGGGCGGTGAAGCGGTAGACGTTCCCGGCCACCACGAGCACGCCGGGGAGCCGTCCGACGTCGGATGCGGCCAGAGGAGTGACGTCGAGCTCGACGGGGGTCGAGCCCGTCCGCGGTGGGATCTCCGCCGAGTTGAGGACCAGGGTCGCCTGAAGATCGATCGTGCTGATGACCTGCGGATCCGAACCACGCTTGCCCATGGTGATGGTGAAGCGCTGCGCCACTGGGGGCTGGTTGCCGGCGGCAAGCGAAGGGGGCGGGCTCACCCACCGGTACGCGACCGGCGGCGCGAATCCGTCGAGCAGGGGCACGCCGAGGCCCGCGTGCAACCACGATCCCGCCGCCACGACCAGGACGTAGGCAGACCCCACCGCGAGGCCGGCGACCAGGGCCCCACGGCCGGTCCCGGATCGACGTGTGGTGGCTCGGAGCTCTCTCGGGCGCCCCTTCATCCCACCACCACCAGGAGATTGGCCAGGGCATGGGTCGCTGCCGGGACCTCCCAGCGGCCCCCCGCCCAGCGCTGCCACGAAAGAACCAGACCCGCGCCGAGGTCCACCGGGAGCGCCGCGACGCCGTACGTGGGGACGTGGATCAGCGCGAAGGCGACCGCCGAGCCCGCCACGGCGACGACCGCGCCCCACCGCGACAGCCAGCCGTACAGGAGCCGGCGAAACAGCGCCTCCTCGGCCACCGCCGCCAGCGTGTCGAGGAACAGCGCCGCCGAGCCGGCGCGCACCGGCACCGCCGGCGTCCGGACGGCGAGCCAGGCCAGGACGACCGCCGCGGCCCCCAGCGCGAGCGACCGTGCGGGCCCGAGGGGCGGAGCGAGATCGGCGGGCTGTCTCGGGAGAAGCGACACCACCAGGACGATCCCGTACAGCGCGGCCAGCGCGGGAATCGGGGACCGGACCAGGTCCACCAGCTCGGGCCGGACCAGCAGCAGCGCGAGCCCGGCCAGGACCGCGATCGGCGTGGGACCTGCCGGTCGCGCGTTCCCGGAGCCCCCGTGCGCCGATGCGTGCTCGACCCTGAGTGGCTCACTCTCTGAAGCGCTCAACGCACCACCCGGAAGGCCACCTGGGCGAGGACTCGCGGATCGAACGGTCCGTGATCCACCGCCACGAATTCTGCCTGGAGATGGTGGTCGCCGGGCAGGACCGAGACGGTCCGCTCCAGGCTGTACGCCATGAACACCAGCGCGCCGTCCACGTACAGGTGGACGTGCCCCTCGTCCGGGACAAGGTTCTGGGAGGTGAACCGCACGACCTTCCCCCCCACCACCCGGACCCGCACGGGCACGCTGGCGGGGTCGCCGTGGAACACCTGGCCGGGACGGGGCGACAGGATCTCGATCCGCGCCTCCGTCGAGGGACGGTTCTTGCTGATGGGCGGCCGGATGATCGGGGGCAGGACGAACGCCAGGGCCAGGGTCGCCGCCGCCGTCCCCGCCGCCGCCCAGGCCACGGCCCGGGGAACCTTTCGGAACCCTCGTTCCCGCAGACGAAGGAAGGCGAACCCCCCGAGCAGGATGGTCGCGAACAGCAGCATCTCCGAGACGGCCGCATCGGGGGTTCCCAGCCCGTCGGCCAGCACGGCATTCACGCCTGCGGTCCGGTTCGGCTCACCGGCCGCCGCTCGCTCGAAGGGGGCCGGCGTGTTCGGCTCACCGGCCGCCGCTTGCTCGAGGGGGGCCGGCGCTTCCGCCCCCCGACCGGGACCGGCGCGCCCGGTCCCGGAC
>JALYLZ010000120.1 GCA_030774015.1 Actinomycetota bacterium
CCCCTGTCACTTACGCGCGTACGGGGCCGCCGGCCGGCGGCAGGCCCTTGATGGCGTCACGCACGCCCTCGAGCCCGGGGAGGCTGGCGTTCGCCTCGGGGATCTCCTCGCCCCTCCCCACCCACACGATGCGCATCCCCGGGTAGCGCCGACGGGCCTCCCGGACCAGTTCGGCGAAGGAACCCCACGTCACCAGCACGTGTGGTCGCTCGCGCTCGATCTCAGCCAGGGCCTCGTCGGCGGACGTGGTCCCGTCGACCAGCTCCCACTCCGCTCCGGCCGCGGCCTGCTTCAGCGCCGCCAGCGACGGGGCGCCCACCGCCACGCACAGCACCCTCAGCGCCCGGCACATGCCTACAACCAGTCCCGGCGCTTGAACATCCGGTACAGGACGAACATCGACCCCGCCATGAGCACGAGGACGTACGCGTAGCCGAACCGCCACCGCAGCTCCGGCATGTGCACGAAGTTCATCCCGTAGATCCCCGCGATGAGCGTGGGAACGAGCAGGATGCCCGCCCACGAGGTCAGCCGCTTCATGATCAGGTTCAACCGGTTCGACATCTGGGAGAGCTGCGCCTCCAGGGCGGAGGTCAGCAGGTCCCGGATGTTGTCGGCGAACTCCAGCGTGCGGATCACGTGGTCCTGGACGTCCCGGAAGTACGGGCCAAGCTTCTGCGTGACGAACCCGGGCTGTTCCTGGACCAGGTCCAGCACCTCGCGCAGGGGGATCACCAGCCGCCGGAACACGACCACCCGGCGCTTCAGCCGGAAGATGGCCTCCTGCACGTCCGGGTCGGGCTGGTCGGCGAACACGCGGTCCTCGATGTCCTCCGACAGGTCCTCGTATCGTTCGATGAGGTCGAAGTACCGGTCCACGATCTCGTCGAGGAGCACGTACAGCAGGAAACCGCCGCCCTCGCCGGTGAGCTCGGGCTGGCGGTCCCATCGCTTCAGGACCTCGCTCAGGTCGAACGCCGGCGCGTACCGGAGGGTGATGAGGTAGCGGTGTCCCGCGAACGCGTGGACCTCGCTGTCCACGAGCTCGTCGCTCCCGTCCAGGGTCAGGCCATGGATGACCACGAAGAAGTAGCCCTCGTACACATCCACCTTGGGCCGCTGGTTGCGGTTGCGGGTGTCCTCGATGGCCAGGGGATGGAGGTTGAATTCCTCCTGGATCATGGCCAGTTCCTCGTCGGTCGGCTCCTCCAGGTCGAGCCAGACCCTGGCCCCGCTCTCCCGGATCAGGTCGCTGGCCCGAGCGGGATCGAACGCCTCCTCCTTGAGGATCCCGTCTCGGTACAGCCGGCACGTGATCATGGCCGGGCCAGCCTAGCGTACGGCGCGGGCCAGCTAGGCTTGCTTTGCCGTGCCCTCCTCCTCGCCGCTCGTCGAGCTCCTCCGCTTCCTGGACGACCTGCACGAGCGGGTGGAGCGGACGTGGTGGGGGGCCGTGGTCACCGACTCCCGGTTCCCGCTGCTGTGGGAGGCGAACTACGCGGCCGTGGACACGCCGGCCGCCGACCTGTCCCTCGCGGAGGTCCGGGAGGTCCTGCACTCGGCGGTGCGCGAGGCCGGCGCGAGCCACGAGCACGTCTGGATCATGCAGCCGCATGCAACGGCCTGCCTCCTGGGCGACCTGGCCGAGGAAGGGCGGCCGGTGCACTGGGACGACCTCCTGCGCCACGGGCCTCGAGCCCCCGTCGAACCCCCCGCCTATCCGGTCGAGGAGGCCGGCGACCTCGATGTCGCGTTCTGGGGACGGCAGCGGTCGGCCCTGCGCGAGTTCGGGATCACGGAGCCGGCCGTGGTCGAGCAGGTGCTCCGGCGGCAGCGCGAGGTGGTGGCCCCGGCCGGGAAGCGCTGGTTCACCGCCCGCGAGGAGGACCAGGTGGCCGGCATGGGTTCGATGGTCGTCCACGGCCGGACCGCCTACGTCGACGACGTGGTGACGTTTCCGGCGTTCCGCCGCCGCGGGGTGGCCCGATCGGTGGTGGCGGCCATGCTGGGGGCGGCGCGAGCGGCCGGAGCGGAGGAGACCTTCCTGTTCGCCGACCAGCCCGGACCCGTCCGGCTGTACGAGGGCCTGGGCTTCGAGGTCGCGGAACGGGTGGCGACGTCGCTGGGAAGGCTTCCCGGCGCTCAGCCCCTCGAGGCCCGTCCGGGTGGTCCGTCCCGGCGCACCTCGGAGCGATCGACCGGCAGGGGCCCGGGACGCCCGAGGTAGTAGCCCTGGCCGTAGGCCACCCCGAGGCTCCGAAGGGCCTCCAGCTCCTCCCCGGTCTCGATGCCCTCGGCCACGATGGTGGCGCCGATCTCGCCGGCGAACGACGTGAGCGCCGAGGCCAGCGCGTGGCGGGCCCGGTCGCCGTCCACGCCCCGGGTCAGCGAGATGTCGAGCTTGATGATGTCCGGTGACAGCCGGAGGATGTGCTGGAGGCTGGCGAACCCGGCACCCGCGTCGTCGATGGCGAGCCGGCCGCCCAGGCTCCGGATCTCGGCGAGGGAGCGGTTCAGGGCGTCGTAGTCGTGGACCCGGGCGTGCTCGCTGATCTCGAACACCACCCGCTCCACCGGCGTCTCCGCGAGGAGCCGCAGGAACATCGGGGACACCGCGGTGTCGGGCGACAGGTTCACCGCCAGGTAGGCAGGTGGCGGGATCCGGTCGAGGTTCGACAGCGCCGCCCGCGCCGTGGTGATCTCCAGGTCGATCCGCAGGCCGATCTCGCCCGCCTCGTCGAACCACACCTCCGGCGACGTGGGGGGCTTCCCGCCGAACCGGGCCAGCGCCTCCTGCCCCACCGTCTCGCTGGTTCGGAGGTCCTTCACGGGCTGGAAGGCCATCTCCACGCCCTCGCCCTGCACGACCCGCCGCATCAGGTCGACCCGCCGGCGCCGAAGCTCCGCCTCGTGGTCGTGCAGGGCGAGCTGGCCGACCAGCTCGCTGATGACGCTTCCCGTCACCTCCGGCGACAGGACCGACTCTCCCCGAACGGACCGGCGGACGGCCTCGAGGATCTCGTCGGTGGACGAGCCCTTCACCAGGTACCCCACCGCGCCGGAGCGGAGCATCTCCAGCACGGTCGCCTTGTCGTCCAGCGCGGAGAGCGCCAGGACGCGGATCTCGGGGCACGCGGCGCGGATCTCCCGCGCGGCACGCACACCTCCCCCGCCCGGCATCCGCACGTCCAGGAGGGCCACCTCCGGACGCTCCCGCCTGGCCATCTCGATGGCCCCCTCGGCGTCCTCGGCCGCCCCCACCACGATGAGCTCGTCCTCCCCGGCCAGGAGGGCGGCCAGCGCCTCCCTGGTGTGGGGCTCGTCCTCCGCGAGCATCACCCTGATCCGGTCCATCGTCGGGTAGCTTGCCACGATGCTGCCTCCCCTCACGGCATCCACCGGAGAAATCTCCGGAGGCATGCCGGTTCCACCCGGGGGTAACGTTCCCCCAACGTGATCGGCAAGCTCATGCGTCGCATCGACCTGTACCAGCAGCGCCATGCCTGGCTCGGCTTCCCGCTGGCGGTGGTGAAGAAGTTCGGGGAGGACCAGGCAGGGAGCAAGGCCGCGCTGATCGCCTACTACGGGTTCTTCTCCCTGTTCCCGCTGCTGCTGGTGTTCGCCGCGGTGCTGGGGTTCGTCCTGCACGGCGACGTGGCGCTCCAGCGCCGCGTCATCACCTCGGTGAAGGACAACTTCCCGGCGGTGTCGAGCTACCTGAAGATCGGCTCCATCTCCGGCAGCGGGGTCGCGCTCGGCATCGGCCTGGCGGGCGCCCTGTGGGCCGGCATGGGCGTCACCACCGCGGCGCAGGATGCGATGAACTCGATCTGGGACGTGCCGCTCTCGGCCCGGCCCAACTTCCTGAAGACGAGGCTGCGCGGGCTCGGGCTGCTGGTGCTGCTGGGAGTCTTCGCGCTCGCGTCGACGTTCCTGTCCGGGCTCGGATCGACCTCGGGGTCGTTCTCCATGCTCCTGCGGGTGGCCGGCATCGCTGGGTCGCTCGCCCTGAACCTGGTGCTGTACGCCCTGGCCTTCCGGGTCCTCACCGTGAAACACCTGTCAGTGCGGGAGATCCTGCCCGGCGCGATCCTGGGGGCGGTCCTGTGGACCCTGCTCCAGACCCTGGGCGGCTACTACGTGACCCATCAGGTGGCGAACGCCCAGCCGCTGTACGGGTCGTTCGCCGTGGTCATCGGGCTGCTCGCGTGGATCTACCTGGGGGCGCAGCTGACCCTGTACGCGGCGGAGGTGAACGTGGTGCGAGCGGCCCACCTGTGGCCTCGCAGCCTGTTCGGGCCGCCGTCCACGGAAGCCGACCGGCAGGCGCTGGTCCGGCTGGCCCACCAGGCCTCGCGCGTGGCCGGCGAGCTGGTCGAGGTGAAGCTCCATCCCCCCGAGACCAACGCCGAGCCCAGAACGCGAACGCCGCTCGCGGTCCCGAGGGCGACCGGGGGCGGCGGGCCGAGTCGGTCTGAACGGGCCGGGGAACCCGACGGGGCGGGCTCCAGCTCCAGCCCGCCCCGTGCGTCTACGACCCGGTTCCGTGACTACGGCGTGAGGTGCAGGATGATCGTGTTCGTCTTCTGCTTGAAGTTCAGGACCGTGGCGTAGCCACGGGTGTTGGACAGTGTGCTGGTCCCGCCCGTGACGGCCAGCGTGTTCGTCGTGTTGTTGAAGTTGACGATGCCGGTCAGGACCACCTGGCCTCGCGCGAACAGGCTGAGGCTCCACACGCAGTTGAGCTGCTTCTTGTTCGGGTTGGTCCAGGTGCAGACCTGCGCGTCGCTCCCGACGATCTTGCCGTTCTGGGTCAGGGAGTCGTTCACGATCAGCTGGTCGCCCTGACTGATCCCGGCCGCCCCGGCGTTCACCGTGGTCTGACTGATGAGCTTGGTGAACACCTTGATGGTGATGGGCGCGGACAGGTCGGACCCGGCGATCGCCCCGGTGGTTCCGGCGACCAGCCCGGCGATCAGGACCCCGGCCGCGATGGCAAGCGAGACGTTCTTCCGCATCTCCACGGCTCCTTTCTTCTGTCCAGGCGAAGCGTCGCGGCGGACGCCGGACGCGGGTACCCCGTGCCGCTCCCCCTCCTTTCGCACGCCGTTTCCCTGAAGCATGTCCCGTTCACGGCGGCGCTGGCAATCTCTGTCCCCGTTCGAGGGGAGATCGGGAGCTTTGGGGTCATTCCACGTACCCCCGCCCGCCCCCCGCTATCCTGACACGGGCGGCATGAGCGGATCAGCGCGCGGATGACGGGCGAGAACGAGGTCGGCGCCATCGACGGGGTGCGGCTGCTCCGGCCCGTCCGGCACCAGGACGACCGGGGCTTCGTGCTGGAGGTGTTCCGGGAGTCGGACCTCGACTCGGGGTTCGTGCAGGCCAACCACTCCCACTCCCGCAGCGGCGTCCTCCGGGGGCTGCACTACCACCGTCGCCAGAGCGACGCGTGGTATGTGGTGTCGGGCCGGGCCCAGGTGGCCCTGGTGGACCTGCGGGAGCCCGACCGCCCCGTGACCGCGACGGTGGAGCTGTCCGGCGACGATCCGGCGACCCTGCTCATCCCGCCCGGGGTCGCGCACGGGTTCCTGGCCCTCACCGAGCTGGACCTGCTGTACTGGGTGAGCGAGTACTACGACGCCAGCGACGAGTTCGGCGTGGCCTGGAACGACCCTTCGGTGGGCGTTCCGTGGAAGACCTCCGACCCGATCCTGTCGGAGCGCGACGCCACCGCTCCGCTGTTCGATCGCCCCAGGACCGGCTGATCAGGGTCGCCTCGGGGCTATCGTCGAGTCTCCGGGAAGCGAACAATGGCCGGGGGCGCGTGCCCCGCAGCTCCGCCA
Source organism: Actinomycetota bacterium (assembly GCA_030774015.1). NCBI lineage: Bacteria > Bacillati > Actinomycetota > Actinomycetota bacterium. The sequence goes on from JALYLZ010000120.1 coordinate 5,847, forward strand.
CGGACGGCGGACCCGTCACCGCAACGACCCGCTCTCGCGGGAACACCGTCCGCACGGATGAACCATCCGGCGCACGCGACGCGACAGATGAGTGTGGATGCGGGAAGGGCGGACGCCAGGAGCGATCAAGTGCTCCTGGAAGCGATCGCCGGGCGGGATCGCGGCGCGCTTCGGGTGCTGCACGAGCGACACGCCCCGTGGCTCCTCCTCCGGCTCTCCCGCCGCTGTTCCGACCCGACCATCGTGGAGGAAGTCGTGCAGGACACGTTCGTTGCGGTATGGCGCAAGCCCGGGTCGTACCGGGGCGCCGGTGAGGTGCCGGCCTGGATCTGGGGGATCGGCATCCGGCGGCTGATCGACCGGCTCCGCCGGCGATCGAGCGCCGCCCGCCGGGTGCCGGACGTGTCCGGTCGCACCGAGCCCTCTGCCGAGGAGCAGGTGCTGCTGGGCGTGGAGTACGGCGACCTGGCGGGTGCCCTCAACCGGCTGTCGCCGGAGCTCCGGGCGGTCATCGAGGCCACGGCCCTGGACGGCCTGACCATGCGGGAGGCCAGCCGGCTCCTGGGCATCCCCACCGGAACGGTGAAGACCCGGCTGATGCGGGCCCGGGCCGAGCTACGGGAGGCGTTGGCATGAACGGTACGTGGCACGCGGACAGGCAGGTCGTGGCCCTGTACGCCGGCGGCGAGCTGGACGAGGCCAGGGCCTACTCTCTGGAGGCGCATCTCCTCTCCTGCGGCGACTGCCGCGCGCTGCTCTCGCCCCTGGCCGACCGGGGCGCGATCGAACGGACGTGGATGGAGATCGAGGAGGCCGTGGATGCGCCCCGCCCCGGGCCGGTCGAGCGCGTCCTGCTCCGGCTCAGTGTGCCCGACCACCTGTCCCGGCTCCTGGCCGCCACGCCCTCGCTGCGGCTCTCCTGGTTCGCGGCCGTGGCGGTCGCGCTCGGCTTCGGCGTGCTGGCCGCCCAGGGAGACCACGCCGGCCTGGTGGTGTTCCTGGCGATGGCCCCGCTGGTCCCCGTGGCCGGCGTCGCGGCCGCCTTCGGCCCAGGGATCGACCCCACGTACGAGGTCGGCCTCGCGTCGCCGTACCGGAGCGGCCGCCTGCTGCTGGTCCGGAGCGCGGCCGTCCTTCTGGCCTCGCTGCTCCTGATCGGCCTCGGTGCGCTGGCGCTCCCCGGCCTCGACTGGACCGCGGTGGCATGGCTGCTGCCGGCGCTCGCCCTCACGCTCGTGACGCTCGCCGTCTCGACCGTGGCCGAGCCGGTCCCGTCAGCCGTCGGCGTGGCCATGGGATGGGTCGTCTCGGTGGCGCTGGTCGGGCATCTCGCCGGGGACGGCGTCGCGGCGTTCCATGCCACCGGGCAGGTGCTGTGCCTGGTGCTCATGGCGGTGGCAGGGCTGGTCCTGGCCCGGCGGTCCGAGGCCTTCGAACGGCGATCGTGAGCTCGACGCCGGGGCCGAGCCTCGAGGCAGAACCGAATCCTCTTCGAACGACGACAGGGTGGGTGTGAGGAAGGAGCAGACCGTGGACGGAATGACCGAGCCGGCCGTACAGGTGATCGAGGTGGAGAAGCGGTTCCACCGAACCCGGGCCGTGGCCGGGGTGAGCTTCGACGCGGGCGCCGGCATCACCGGCCTACTGGGTCCGAACGGGGCCGGCAAGACCACGCTGCTTCGGATTCTCGCCACGGTCCTGGCCCCCGACAGCGGAGAGGTCCGGCTGCTGGGGAGGGACCCCGGGCGAAGCGAGGACCGCATCCCGATCCGCCGCCGCCTGGGCTACATGCCGCAGGAGCCCGGCTACCACCGGAACTTCACCGCGTTCGAGTTCGTGGACTACGTGGCGATCCTGAAGGAGATGACCGAGCGGCGCCGCCGCCACGACGAGGTCCGGCGCGTCCTGGACCTGGTCGACCTGGGCACCAAAGCATCGACGAAGATCAAGGCGCTGTCGGGCGGTATGCGCCGGCGGGTCGCGCTGGCCCAGTCCCTGCTGGGGGACCCCGCGCTCCTGGTGCTGGACGAGCCCACGGCCGGGCTGGACCCACAGCAGCGCCTGCGGTTCCGGGAAGTCATCAGCGAGATCGCGACCCGGCAGACCGTCATGCTCTCCACCCACCAGACGGAGGACGTGGCCGCACTGTGCCATCGGGTCTTGGTCATGGACGAAGGGAAGATCCTGTTCGACGGCGCGCCGCACCAGCTGGCGGAGATGGCCAGAGGGCAGGTGTGGATCGCCGACGGCCGGGATCCCCGAGCGCGCCTGTCGTGGCGAACCGGGGAGGGGCGGCACCGCCACATCGGCGACGCCCCCGCTGACGCCGAGCTGGTCGAGCCGAGCATCGAGGACGCGTACTTGCTGCTGGTCGGCCACCGGGCCATCGAGGAGGAGACCGCAGCGTGAGCACGGCGATCGTGGCGTCCCCGCCGAGGGCGGCCGTGGTCCCGGGCCCGAGGCTGCGGTCGGTCCTGGCCCTCACCCGGGTCGAGGCACGAAGGCTGATCACCCATCCTGCCATCCTGGTCCCACCCGGCCTGATCGTTTTCACCGGGGCCCGAGGGCCGGAGGCATTCGCGTTCCTCTTTCTCGTGGGGATCGGGTATTTCGCCATCGGCATCGGGACGTTCCTCGCCGCGAACCTGTGCGCCACCCGAAGCCGGCGGGACCGGACGGAGGAGCTGTACGCGTCGCTCCCACTCCGTGCGGCGGACCGGGCGGCGGCCCACCTGCTCTCGGTGGCCGCTCCGCTGATGGCGGCGCTGGCGGTCGCGGGCGTCCTGGCCGCCGTGACCCGGCCGTGGGCCGGAGCCTCCGCCCGGCTCGACATCGAGCCGAGGACGATCATGTACGGGCTTCCCGACTTCATCCAGGCCCCGCTGATGGTCGCCTTCCTCGGCGTGGCCGGCGTGGTGCTGGCGAGGTGGTTCGTCACCCCGGTCGCCCTGCCCGTGGTCTTCGCCGGGATCTTCGCCATGAACTCCCTGGCCGGTCTGGCCTCGGGAGCCCTGCGCTGGCTGAACCCGGCGGCGGACTACTCGAGCGCCGGGCTCGGGTCCGCCTCAGTAATGCCCTGGCATCTCCTCTACCTGGGCGGCATCATCCTGCTCCTCGGCCTGGCAGCACTGGCCCGGCGGCCCCTGGCCCGCGGCGTGCAGCTCTACGGCGCGGCTGCGGTGGCGCTCATGGCTGTCGGCGGCGTGATGCAGGTCGTGGCGGCCTCGCCATGATCAGAGCGAGGGAGGTCGACGCTCCGCCGGGCGACTTCGTTGCGCGTCCGGCGCCAGCCCGCGCCATCGTGGCCCTGGCGCGTGTCGAGGGCACGAGGCTGGCCAGACACCCCGCGATCATCGTCACCGTCGCCATCACGTTCCTCCAGTCCGCTCCCGCCCTGCTCTCCAGTGACTACACCAGCGAGCACAACGTTGGCTGGCTGATCCAGGTCCCGGCACTGCTGATCTCGTTCGGAGCGCTCCTCGCGGCGAACCTCCAGGCACTGAAGAGCCGGCGAGACGGCTCCGAGGAGCTGTTCCAGGCAGCGCCCTTGTCTCCAGCCCGCCGAACCCTGGCGCTGGCGCTGGCCGCCGTCTGGGTGATGGCGGTGCTCACGTTGCTCCTCCTGGCCGGAGATGTCGCCGTGAGGGCTGCGGGCAAGGGGGCGGCGACCGATACGGGCCAGGCCCTGTTCCCGCTGTTCGATCTGGTCCAGGGACCTCTGCTGGCGGGGCTGTTCGTGGTGATCGGGATCGCGGTCGCCAGGTGGTTCCCGAACGCGCTCGCCGGGCCCGTCACGCTCGTGGCGATGGTCGTCGCGGGCACCCGGATCCTCCACGCTGCGACGGACCAGGCCTGGTTGCGGCTCACCCCGTTCGATCCGACGTTCCTGGACGACGGCGGAACGCTCCAGGCGATGCACGTGGTGTACCTGGGCGGGCTCGCCGCCGTCGTCCTGGCCATCGCGCTCCTTCGCTTCGGCTGGACCAGAAGCGCCCGGACCTGGCTGATAGGCGGCGGGGTCGCCGCCGCCGCCTCCGGGGCCTTCCAGCTGGCGTCCTGATGGACGTCCGCAGCCACGGCGGAACCGACAGGACGGTGGTGACGGCCGGATGGCCGGGCGTTCGGGTCCGGCAGATGGTCCTGCTGGTTCGGCCGACCGCTCGAACGATCCGATGGGTCGCCCTGCTGGGAGGTGCCGTGGCGGCCCAGCTCGTCCTGTGGGCGGGAGCAGGCGAACTGTCGAATCCGGGGCCCGTCCCGCTCATGCCCCTCCGTGTGGCGGCGGTGCTGATGTGCGTGGGGGCCGCCTTCGTCCTCGACGATGACGCTGGGACGACCGTCGAGCCTGCCGTGGCGAGCCTCCTGGTCCGGCGAGGGCTTCGACTGCTGCTGGCCATGCCCGTGATGAGTGCGGCCTGGGGAGTGGCGTTGTGGATCGCGTCGAGGCTCGCCGCCTCTGGCCAAGAGATCGGGCCGGTCGTGCCCCGATCACTGCCGGCGGCCGCGCTCACCCTGGAAGCCGCGGCGCTGCTCGGCGTGACGCTCGCTGCCAGCGCCGTCGCCACGCGCTGGCTTGGCCACGGGAAGGGTGGGGTGGCCGCGGGGCCGACGCTTCTGGCCTTCGTGATGACCATGCTCTCGATCGGGCACTACTGGACGCTGTTCCCTGACGATGCCACTGAACCCGGCTGGGCCGCGGCGCACGTTCGCTGGGCGCTGACGCTGGCGGCCGCGATCATCGTGCTCGTCGGCTTCAGCCTCGACCCCGCCAGGCGCTCGAGGATCCTGCACGGATGGCACCGGCCGCGGACGCGTGGAGTTGCCCGGACGGCCTCGCGTGCTCCCGTGGGCGGCAAGCCATAACCGTAACGGCTCCGATACGGGTCGTGGCACCTGACTCGGGGGACATCCTCCGGGCCGGGTGTATGACTGGCCGAGGAGGCGGGGAGATGTTCGGGTCGAGGAGTATGGCGGCGGTCACATGAGGCGCCTGGTCGGGACGGCCATGGCGTGGTCCGCCTGTCTCGCCACGGTCGGCCTGGCCGGGTGGACGGTCGCGCTGATCTGGCTGAACCGGTCGATCTTCGGTTCGGACCAGTCGTCCCAGAGCGTGGGCGAGGCCACGCTTGCGGTCGCCGGGATCGGGTTCGCCGTGGTGGGAGCCCTCATCGCGTCGCGCCGCAGGAACGCCGTGGGCTGGCTCATGTGCGCCGTCGGGCTCGGCCTCGTCCTGTTCCCGTTCGGCGAGCACTACGTGCTCCGGGGAACCGTCACCGCCCCTGGCTCTCTTCCACTGGTGGCCTGGGTGGCCTGGGTTCGGGGATTGGCGATCTTCCTTCCCCTCGGCGCCGTTCCGCTCCTGCTCCTGTTGTTTCCCGACGGCCACGTGCCCTCGCCCCGCTGGCGGATCCCGAAGTGGATCGTGCTCGGCGGGTCGATCCTGTTCCTGGGGGGGCAGGCGTTCCAGTCGGGGGAGCTCCAGGGGACGTTCACCAATTACGGGGTGACGCTGGAGAACCCGGTCGGGATCGGTTCCTCGGGCGGGCCTTGGGTGGTGTTCATCGTGATCATGCTGGCATGGGGAACAGCGGCGGCGGCGTGCCTGGGCGCCCCCCTCGGCCGGTACTCGCGCGCGTCGGGCGTCGAGCGCCTTCAGCTCAAGTGGGTGGCCTACGCGGCGGTGGCGGCAGCAATCACCGGCATCGTCGGGTTCGCGGTGGGAAGCACTGCGGGCGGCGTCTTCGGTGTGGCGCCGATGATGGTGTTCCTCCTCGTCATCGGGTTCGGGATCCCTGCCGCGATCGCGGTGGCGGTGTTTCGGTATCACCTGTACGACCTGGGCCGGCTGGTCAACCGGACCATCGTGTACGGCCTGCTCACCGCTCTCCTGGCCGGGGTCTACGTGGGTGGGGTCGTGGTACTCGGTGCCATCGCCCGGTCGCTCGGCGGCGGCAACGACAACTCAGTGGTGATCGCCGGGTCCACGCTCGTGGTGGCGGCGATGTTCCGCCCGGGCCGCCGGATCATCCAGCGTCTCATCGACCGGCGGTTCTATCGGCGGAGATACAACGCGACGCGCACCATGGCGGAGTTCACCGCCCGCCTTCGCGAGGAGGTCGACCTGGAAACGGTGGCCGATGACCTCGTGGCCGTGGTCCAGGACACCATGCAGCCGGCCCAGGTCTCGCTGTGGTTGCGACCACCGGGGTAAGCTGATGGGACCAGCCGTTTCGCCGGTCCTGATGCGTTCCCGGGAACGGTCCGTGGCCCGCCCGACCCTCGCCGCTCTCCGGGCGGCCTGGGTCCTGGCCGTGGCGCTCATCGTGGGCCTCTACGTCGCCGGCTCGGCCATCGCGGTGCACCGGCCGGATCTGGTCCTCACCCCCACGGTGACGAAGGCGTTGGCCGAGATCGGCCTGTCGCAGTCTCCGGTGGTGATTGCGGCGGTGTTGGTCATCCCCGCCGTCTTCTTCCTGACGGCCGCGGTGCTGCTCTGGCGCAAATCGGACGAACCGACGGGGCTGATCTTCGGGCTCATTCTGGTCTTGCTTCAGGCGGGCACCAGTCGCTCCCTGAGCGTGCTGGAGCAGATGGAGTCTCTACGGGTGGCGTCTCACGGCCGGTGTAAATGACCGTCGGGCGTAACTCCTCATCATCATTTTACGCGGCGGGTACGACAGTCGCCACTCGCTCGCTGGGCTTCGGCAAGGGTGGGGTGGCCGCCGGACCGACACTGCTGGCCTTCGTGATGGCCATGCTCTCGATCGGGCGGTACTGGCCGCTGTTCCTGGCGGCTGCCGGGGAGCCCGGGTGGGCGGCGGCCCACGTGCGCTGGGCTCTGATCCTGATCGCCGCGGTGGTCGTGCTCGCCGGGTTCAGCCTGGACCCCGCGAGGCGCTCGAGGATCCTCCGCGGGAGGCACCGGCCGCGGACGCGTGGAGTTGCCCGGACGGCCTCGCGCGCTCCCGTGGGCGGAAAGTCATGACTGTAGAGGCTCCGCTCGAGCGGGCCGCAGCGCGTGAGGCGGCTGGCAGTGGGCGGCCGCCGGCGACGGGGCGCGTGATCCTCAGCCTGGCACGGGTGGAAGGACGCCGGTTGCTGCGCCATCCCGTATTCCTCGCGGGGATCGGGCTGAGCGTGGTGATGGTCCTGAGCGTGGTGGTGGTCCTGATCGGAGGCAACGATTCCGTGCGCAGCACGCACTCGGTGGTCGAACCCCTCTGGCCGGCCGGCTTCCCGATCGGCCCGCTGGCGGTGTTCGGCTTCGTCGCGACCAACCTCGCCGCGATGCGGGACCGCCTGAGCGGCACGGAGGAGCTCTTCGGCTCGACGGCGCTGCCCACCGAGCCCGAACGGCGGCTCTCCTCTTGTCCGCTGCCTGGGCCACCGCCGCCGGCATGGTGCTGCTTGCGCCGTTCGTGGGCGTCTTCGCGGTCGCGTACGGGGTGAGCCTCGCCGACGTCGTCAAACTGTGCGAAGAGCCTCTCATCGTCGCGGTCCTGGCCGTCGCCGGCGTGGCTCTGGGGCGCTTGCTGCCTACCCGTGTCGTGGGACCGGTGGTGGCCTTCTTCGCCCTCCTCGTGATGGGCGCCTACCCCCACCCCATCATGCCGCGGCATTTCCTGGGCCTGTGGGTGGTGCCGGACTCCCTTCGCTCGGTGGGCTGGCACCTGCTGTACCTGGTCGGCATCGGGATCTGCGCAGCGACGGTCGCCCTGCTGAAGGACGGAGTTCGCCGTTCCCTCGTCGTGGCCGCGGCGGTGGGTGTCGGGGCCGTCATCGCGGGTGCGATCCTTCAGCTTCCGGTCTCCTGTCCCGGCGCTTCGCCGTGCGTGTTCCGATGAGGACCGCCGGCGAAGCGGACCAGGGCCGTCGGGGCCTCGTCGAGGCCGTGCTCGTTCGGGTGGGCGTGCCCGACCACGTGGCCCGCCTGCTCGCCGCGACACCCTCCCTCCGGGTGTCCTGGTTCGGAGCGACAGCGGTGGCCCTGGGGTTCTCCATCCTGGCCGCGTACGGGAGGAAGGACCCGCTCATGTTCCTGGTGGTGGCTCCGCTCCTCCCCCTGGGGGGCGTGGCCGCGGCGTTCGGGCCAGGGGTGGACCCCACGTACGAGGTCGGCCTGGCCTGCCCGGCCCGGACTTCTCGCCTCCTGCTGATCCGAGCCACGGCCGTCCTGGCCGCCACGTCGGTGCTGGCGGGGATCGCTTCTCTCGCGCTGCCGCGCCTGGACTGGACCGCCGCCGCCTGGGTCCTTCCTTCCCTCGGCCTGACCATCGCCACGCTGGCCCTCACCACCGTGATGCGCCCGTTGTGGGCTGTGGGAACGGTGGCCTTCCTGTGGGTCACCGGCGTCGTCGCGAGCGAGACGCTCTCGAGTGTCCCCGACGCCGCGTTCCGAGGCCCGGGACAGGTGGCCTTCTTCGCCGTCGTGGTGGTGGCGGCGCCGCTGTTCGCCAAGCGTCGGGAGCATCTGGAGATGGAGTCGCGGGCGTCCCGCCTGTTCCGCCAGTACGTCTCGCCCGACGTGGCCGAAGCCATGCTTGCCGACGCGGGTCACACCGCGCTCGGCGGCTCGATCGTGGAGGTAACGGTCCTGTTCGCCGACCTCCGCGGGTTCACGTCCTACGCCGAGCTCGGATCGCCGGACCAGGTCGTCGCGATGCTGAACCGGTACTTCGCGGACGTGGTGCCGTTGATCCTCGAGCAGGACGGCACGGTCGACAAGTTCGTGGGCGATTCGATGATGGCCCTGTGGGGCGCCCCGAATCGCCAGCCCGACCACGCCCTTCGGGGAGCGAGGGCGGCCCTGGCCATGCAGACCGCGATGGCGCTGGTGGTGGCGAGGAACCCCGACTTCCCCTGCTTCCGGATCGGACTGAACACCGGTCCCGCCCTGGTCGGCAACATCGGGAGCGACCAGGTCCGGAACTTCACGGCCATCGGCGACACCGTGAACGTCGCCGCGCGCCTCCAGGAGACCGCCCAGCCGGGCGAGGTCGTGATCGGCCCCGGGACGTGCGAGTCCATCCGACACCGGGCCATCGTCAGTCCGCTCGGGCCGGTGCGCGTGCGGGGGAAGGAGCAGCCGGTGGAGGCCTTCGTGCTCGAGGGCCTGGGAGAAGAACGCGTGGCGATGACGCGGCCCCTGAAGCGCACGACCGGAGAGAGACGATGAACGCGCGCCGTCTCGCGTTCCAGTCGGCGGTCGTCGCACTCGCCGTGGCGGGAGGTATCGTCCTCTCGATGCAGTTGCGAGGGAGGGGCGGAGGGCCGGGTTCCGGACAGGAAACCGCCACCACCGCAGTGTGGCCGGCCCCCGCCCCCGGGGAGGCCGTGGCCGGGTTCCTCGACGACGGAACCCCCCTGCTCGCGGTCGCCCACGCGGACGGGTCCGTCACCGTGGTCGAGGCCGTGTCTCCTCACGTCGCCCTGGGCGTCAAGAAGATCCTGGGGTGGTGCGCGTCGTCGCGAACCTTCGACGATCCGTTCCACGGGTCGAGGTTCGACGAGTACGGCCGGTATCTGGCCGGCCCCGCACCGACCGGCTTGATCCGCCTGTCGACCAGGACGCTCGCCGGGACGCCCACCCGCATCCGAATGGGCGCGCCGCTGCCGGCACTGCCCAGGAACGCGCGCGCCCTCGCGCCCCACGGGGCGTTCTGCACCGGAGCAACCATCGAGGACGCCGGGCTGCTGATACCCGATAGCGCCGAGTCCGGTCTCACGCCTGCCGAGCTGGTGGCCATGGCACCACCGGCCGGCAGCCGCTGGTCTGTAGAGGCCACCCTGGTGTTGGCCCCGGGCGAGCCCGCCCGTCTGTGCGCGGCTGTGGAGGCGAACGGGGGATGCTCCGCCGGAGCTCCGGTTCAGGGGATCTCGACCTCGACCCCCGGGGAGGGCCCGGTGCTCATCGATGGAGTCTGGCTCGTGCTGGTGGAGGGGAGCGATCTGGCCGACCCGATCCGGGCGGGCTGAGCAACGGCTCGGTCGGCGCGGATCGGGGTCGTGGTGTTCGTGCTCGCTGCCGGATGGGAGCCTGTGGACCAGCGCCAGCGGGTACGCGGACACGGACAGCCGCCGGCCGGTGACGCCGCACACGATCTTCGCCATCGCGAGCATGTCCAAGGCGTTCGTCTCGGTCCTCGGCGCGCAGCTCGTCGCGGAGAGCGTGCTCTCGCTGGACGATCGCCTGGCGACATGGGTTCCGGAGTTCCCCAACGCGGAGAACATCACCCTCCTTCAGCTCCTGACCGGGACGAGCGGGATCACCGACGACAACGAGCACGCGTTCACCGCGGTGGACGACGATCCCTCCCGCCGGTGGACCCTCCAGGAGTTCCTGGACAGGGTGCCGCCGCCGGTGTGCCCGCCCGGCTCCTGCAACTCGGGGTTCGAGAACGCTCCGTTCGTCCTGCTCGGCGCCGTGATCGAGCGAGCCACGGGCTCGTCGCTGGCGGACCTGTACCAGGAACGGTTCTTCCGGCCCCTCGGGCTCGACGAGATCTTCCTCCAGTCGGAGGAGTCGGTTCGCGGGGACATCGCCAGCGGCTATCGGGACGACGGCTCGGGCGGGCTTCAGCGCACGCAAGGGCCACCGGGGCCGCTCACCACGTCGTGGGCCACGAGTGCCGGCGGCGCGGCGGCGAGCATTGCGTCGAGCGCGGAGGACGTCGCGCTGTGGGCACGCGCCGTGTTCTCGGGGTCGCTCCTCGATCCGAGGGCGCGGTCGATGATCACGGACTTCACGAACCTTCGGGGGCTCGCCGGAGGCTACGAGTGCACCCCGATCGGCATCGCGGTCGGGGTCGGCTCGTTCGACGGCCGCTGGGTCCGGCGTGCGAACGGAGGCATCCCCGGGTTCGGGAGCGCGCTCGCGTACTTCCCCCGTGAAGGCCTCACCGTTGTCGCGTTGGGCAATCACACACCGCTGGACGGCCACGACCCCACCCAGATCCAGGAGATTCGCGACGCCCTTGCTCGAACCGCCCTGGCCCACCTGAACCCGCCGCCGCCCGAGGAGGCGTGCAACGTGGACGTGTACTCGGTGCGCGTGGACGGGACGGTGCTCGAGCGCCTGACGACGGATCCATTCGTCGACGGCCTGCCGTCCTGGTCCCCCACCGGCGCGAGGGTCCTGCTCGGGTCGAACCGGGACGGCGACTTCGAGGTGTACGTGATGAACGCCGATGGAACGGGCCAGACCAATCTGACGGCTCCTCGCTGAATCGAGTGGGTAGCCCGTAGCCCGTTCCGGCACAATGACGGTCCTTCCCCTGCCACCGCGACGGTGACCACGAGATCTATGTCATGAAAGCGGACGGCTCCGATGTGCGGCAGATCACGCGGAATCATGACGAGGACTCGGGGCCGGCCTGGTCGCCCGACGGCAAGCGCATCGCGTTCACCAGGGAGCGCCATGACTCCAACAACGTCTACGTGATGAACGCCGACGGCTCGGGGGTTACGCGACTGACCCACGACGGCGGCGTCGTTTGGGGACCGACGTGGTCGCCGGACGGCACGATGATCGCGTTCGAGGCCGGGAACCCCCGGTACTTCTACGGCAGGCGGATCCTCACGATACGGGCCGACGGCTCGGACCTGAAGACGCTGCTGGCGGACCCAGCCGGGGACCACCAGCCCGCGTGGGGCCCGAATGGGTGGATCGCCTTCAGCTCCGGCGGCGACATCTTCGCCGTTCGCCCGGACGGCACGGGCCGAGTGCGAATCACCGATGGCTGGCCGCAGGACGTGGCCCCGGCGTGGTCGCCCGACGGGAGTCGGATCGCCTTCGCCAGCGAACGCCGGGTGGGAGTCCGGTGACGCGGCGGCGCGGGCTGGACGGGAAGGTTGACCCATGAGGAGGCGCAAGCAGCTTCACGACCCTCTCACCGGGCAACATCTGACCTTCTTGCTGACCGGCCGCGACACGGCTGGAGAGCTGCTGCGAGCGGAGGTGCGACTCGATCCGGGCGGCTGGGTCCCGCTCCACGCGCACGCTCGTCAGGACGAACGCGTCGAGGTTCTCGCCGGGACGTTGACCGTGCGGGTCGGTGGCAAGGAGCGGAAGCTCGACGTCAGCGACAGTGCGGACGTACCGCGGCGCAAGCTCCACGTCCTGCGCAACGCGGGCCAGGGGGAGGCGCGCTTCCTCCTGGAAGTACGTCCCGCTCGCCGGATGGAGGCCGCCATGCGGTGCGCGTTCGGCGTCACGAGGCTTCTGCGTCCACTGGCGCGCCTGGGAAAGCGCCCGGGTGGGGCAGAGGACACGCGCTGATTCAGCCGCTGAACCCGTCCTGGGCCATGGCTCGCGAGATCACGATGCGCTGGATCTCGCTGGTGCCCTCGAAGATCGTGTAGATCTTCGCGTCCCGGTACCACTTCTCCACCGGGAAGTCCTTGATGTAGCCGTACCCTCCCAGGATCTGGATGGCCTGCTCGGTCACCGCCACGGCCACCTCGCCGGCCTTGAGCTTCGACATGGAGCCCTCGGCGTGCTCGAACGGCGTGCCGTTGCGGGCCATCCATGCCGCCCGCCACGTGAGCAGCCTCGCGGCGTCGATCTCCATGGCCATGTCGGCCAGCTTGAAGGCGACCCCCTCGTGCTCGATGATCGGCCGCCCGAACGTCTCCCGCTCCCTGGCGTAGTCGGTGGCGAACTCGAACGCCGCCCGGGCGATCCCGATGGCCTGGGCCGCCACCGACGGCCGGGTCATCTCGAAGGTCTTCAGCGCCGCGGAGGACCGCTCCTTGGTGCGTGCCTTCTCCAGCTTGGCCTCGAGCTTCTGCATCCCGCCCAGGACGTTCTCGAGGGGGACCCGGCAGTCCTCCAGAAGGACCTCAGCCGTGTGCGACGCCCGGATCCCGAGCTTCCTCTCTTTCTTTCCCTGCTTCAGGCCCGGGGTGTCGGGCCCGATGATGAACGCGGCCTGCCCGCGGTGCCCCAGCTCGGGGTCGACCGTGGCCACCACGATGTGCACGCACGCGAGCCCGCCGTTCGTGGCGAACACCTTCTGGCCGTTCAGCACCCACTCGTCGCCGTCACGCTTGGCGGTGGTGCGAAGCGCCGAGACGTCGGAGCCGGCGCCGGGCTCGGTGACGCAGAACGACGCCACCCGCGGCTCCTGCGGCGTGCCGAACATCTGGGGGGCCCACTGGGCGAACTGCTCCGGGGTCCCCGAGTACGCCAAGGCGGAGAGCGGGAGCCCGGTGCCGAAGATGCCGAGTCCGATGCCGGCGCATCCCCAGCAGACTTCCTCCATCACGATGGGCATGGTCAGGCCGGACTGGTCCTGCGCCACCATGTCCACGTAGAAGTCCAGGGAGTACAGCCCGGTCTCGGCGGCTTTGGAGAGCACCGGCCAGGGGAAGTCCTCGCTCTCGTCGTACTGCGGTGCGACGGGCCGGATCTCCCGCTCTGCGAACTCGTGAGCCCACTTGCGGGTGGTGATCTGGTCCTCGGAGAGCTGGAAGTCCATTGCCTCATCCCTCCTGGCCGGTGCTCCGCGGGCACGGCACCGGGTCCGCTCGCATTCCGGCCCCGAACCCTGGAGAATTGATCGGCTCCCGCGGTCCGAGGGTGAACCGAACTGAAGCTACCTATCGGTAGGTTACTCATGAGTAGTATATCCGTCCATGGCGACAAGTAAACCGAGCGCCTCGAAGCGGCGGATGCGCGGCCCCGAGCGCCGGGCCCAGCTCATCGCGGTGGCCCGCAAGGTGTTCGGCCGGGCCGGGTTCCACAGCGTGTCGATGGACGAGGTGGCCAAGGAGGCCGGCGTCACCAAGCCCATCCTGTACGACCACTTCACCTCCAAGGAGGACCTCTACGTCGCCCTGCTCGGCGCCGACGCCGCCTCGCTGGAGGAGCGGGTCCGGGGCGCGCTGACCGGCCCCACCGGGAACCGGGAGCGGATCCGCCAGTCCTTCCAGGCGTACTTCGACTTCGTTGACGAGCACGCCGGCGGCTTCCGGTTGTTCGTCCAGGAGACGACGGGGGGCCAGGAGCTGTTCCGGGGGAAGGTCAACGAGGTCCGGGACCGCATCATGGCCGAGGTGTCCCAGCTCATCGTGCGGGAGTCCCGGGGGAGGATCGACCAGCGGGACGCCGACACGGTGGCCTTGGCCCTGGTGGGGATGGTGGAGACCGCCGCGCAGCGTGACCCGGGGGGTCCGAAGGAGGACCGTCAGCGGGCGGTGGACGTGCTGGTCCGCCTGGCCTGGCGCGGCATCACGAACCTCACGCCGTGACCTCGTCGACCAGCAGACGCCCCCTCGCCGACCCCCCACCGAAGCCTCGCTTCCGCGGGCGGGTGCACCAGATCGCGTTCATCGTCTCGATCCCGGCCGGGCTGGTGCTGGTCGTGCTGGGGAACACCGCGTGGCTCCGCCTGGCGCTCGCCGTGTACGCGGCAACGCTCGTGAACATGTTCGGCACCAGCGGCGCGTACCACCGGCTGCCGTGGTCACCGAAGGCGCTCGACCGGATGAAGCGGTTGGACCACTCGGCCATCTACCTGCTCATCGCGGGGTCGTACACGGCGATCACGGTCCTGGCGCTGCACGGCGTGTTGCGAGTGGCCCTGCTGTCGGCGGTGTGGGCGGGCGCGGCGGTGGGCATCGTGTTCAAGTTCGCCCGCGTCCACGGCTTCCACGCGCTGGGCGGCGCGATGTACGGGATCCTGGGGTGGGCCGCGGTGATCGCGATGCCCCAGTTCTACCTGCACCTGCCGCTGGCGTCGTTCGTGCTGATCATCGTGGGCGGCGTGCTGTACTCCTCCGGTGCGATCGTTCTGGCCCGGCACCGCCCCGACCCCAACCCCCTGGTGTTCGGGTACCACGAGATCTGGCACGTGTGCATGACCACGGCGTCGGCGTGCCAGTACGCGGCGATCCTGCTGGCGGTGCTGGCCGCCCGCTAACCTCGCCGGCGGTCCTGGAGGCGGCGATACAGGGGCAGGCCGTACCACAGGGCGACGGAGGCGCCGGCCGCCAGACCTGACGCGATGCCCGCGGCGACCGCATGGAAGAGCACGTCGGTGATCACGAACACGGCGGCGGCCATGGCCAGCGCGAGGAAGGCCGTGCCCGCGATGACCATCTTGTTGGCCTCGAACAGGATGCGCTCCTTGTTTCCCTGCCGGAACAGGAGCCGGTGGTACGTGGTGGGGGCGATGAGCAGGAGGGTGGCGATCGTCGCGCAGACGAACGCGACGAAGTAGACGTCTCGCTGGAGCGAGGTCATCTTCGGGAAGCCGTTCGAGAACGGGACCGTGAGCAGGAACGCGAACAGCACCTGCACGCCCGGCAGCACCACCCGGAGCTCGTTCAGGAGCTCGATCAGCTCCCGGTTGACCCGCTCCTTCTCCGTCTCCCCCGGCTCACCCGTGCTCTGGTCCGCCACGCCGTGTTCGTACCCGAGACCGAACGCTCGATGCCTCAGCGCGATGGAGGTCAGGCCGCGGGAAGGTCGAAGCGCCGGACCTCCGACAGGTCGTAGGCCGTGATCCACACGGACCCGAATCCAACGCCCGGCTGGATCTCACCGTAGCTGGCGACCTGATACGTGGCCATGGTCTTCAGGCTCTGCGCGTCGAGCGACGTGAGGATCCCCTGGCCACCCAGCCAGAGCGTTCCCCCATCGACGACGATGGATCCGCTCCCTCGTTCGGGGTCGATCATGGCTCGTTCAAGAACCCTCCCCGTGTCCGGGTCGAGCCTCGCGAGCATGCACTTCGCCCCACCCGAACACGCCTCGGATGTCGAGACGACCCAAAGACCGCCATTCGAGGCGCCCGCCCACCCGGACGAGCTGCCGAGACGCGCCGCGATGTCGACCCTCTTGACGATCCGGTTCGTGCCGGGGTCCACCTGGAACAGCATCCCCGTGTCGCACACGTTGGCCCACACCCAATGTGCCGCGACGGTGGGGGTGTTGTTGCAGGCGTTGCCCCCCTTCGGGCCGATCTGGAGCGTGGCCAGCACCCGCTCCGATGTTGCGTCGATCCTGAGCAGTCGGTTGTCCTTGGTGGCGGCCCACAGGCTTCCGAAGCCGAAGTCCACGTCGGAGACGGCCCCCACCTCGAGTCGGGAGATGATCTTGTTGGTCGCCGGATCGATCCGAGCGATGTAGTCGGCTCCCGAGGCCGGGACCCACACGGATCCCGCCCCCACCGCCACGTCCTGGGCCTGGTAGCCGACGCCCGTGATCTCGGCCACGACCTCGTTCGTGGCAGCGTCGATGCGGGAGATGGTCTCGGAGTGGTGCCCGGGAACCCAGACGGAGCCGAACCCCGTGGCGAACCCCTCTGGGAGGTCGACATCGAACCGGGCCACGAGGAACCTTGTCGACGGGGTCGGCCGGATCGTCGGGGAGGGCGCGATGGTTGGGGAGGGCGGGGCGGAGGAGGCCCGAGCCGGGCTCGGGGACCTCGTTCCGGCCGGGGATGCCGCCACGTCCGACGACCCTCCGCCGCCACCGCAGGCCGTCGACACCATTCCGAGCGCGACCACCAGGACTCCGATGGATCCTCGCGCCGTCCGCCCCCTGGCCATCCCTACCCCCTCCCGCCGGCAGATCCGTTCCTCATGGTCATGGATGCTCGAGGAGCGGACACGCTTAGCCTTAGTGCTCTGGCTCGTAAGTTCGCCAACGTATTCCTTGAGCCGCATCCTGGCTTCACGCCGCTGGGGAAAGGATCTGTCGCTCTTCGAGCCGCCGCATCAGGTTGCGTAGGTCCCTCCGGGTGAA
>JALYLZ010000121.1 GCA_030774015.1 Actinomycetota bacterium
ACTGTGAACGCCGGTCGAAAAGGCTAACGGTGGCCGGTCGAAAAGGAGAGCACCTGGGTCGGATGCTAGCGGGTTCGGGGTCCTCCTTCCATGGGTCCTGGATGCTCTGCCGTTGGCCTCTCCTTCGGACCCGGCGCCCCTGACGCCCCCGGCCTCCGGACCCGGGCTTTGGCATCTCTCAGGCGGTAGGACTCGCCCTTGGTCTCGATGATCTGGCACCGGTGGGTGAGGCGATCGAGGGTGGCCCCGGTGAGGCGCTCCGAGCCGAGCACCTCGGTCCAGTGATCGAACGGCAGGTTGGTCGTGACCATCAGGCTCGTCCGCTCGTACGCGGTGGAGATGACGTCGAACAGCAGCTCGGCCCCGACCTTGGAGGCCGGGACGTAGCCCAATTCGTCGAGCACCAGCAGGTCGAGCTTGGCCCAACGACGGGCGGCTGGCCCGCCAACGGCGTCCCGCACTCCGAGCAGAACTTCGCCTCGGCTGCCACGGCCGAGCCGCACGACGGGCACGTCAGCGCGAGGCTGGTCCCGCACTCCGAGCAGAACTTGCCGCCCGGTGGGTTCTCGGTGCCGCAGCTCGGGCAGGTCACGCGCCCACCCCAACGATGGTTTGGACACCCTCCAGCCGCTCCAGCCACGGTTGTGCCTTCAGGCCTTCGAAGATCTCCCGGGCCTCCTCGAGGAGCGGACCGGCTTCCTCCGCGCGCCCCTGGGAAACCAGCCAGTCACCGTGCTCGAGGAGCGAGACCGCTAGCCAGAACGGCACACCGATCTCGCGGAACATCCCGGCACCCGTTTTGAACCCGGCCTCAACGGAGGCGTGCTCTCCGCGGGCCGCCGAGAGCTTCGCCCGGAGCCGGGACGCCTGGGCTTGGAGGAACGGAGACATCTCCGCGGGGCGAAGCCCCTCGATGACGCCGACGACCTCCTCCGCCCTCCCGAAGTCGCCCAGTGACAGGGCGGCCTCGACGGTCTCGACGAATCCGGACTTCGCGATCTGTGAGTCCCTCTCCAGCGGAGTGGCGAAGGCCTCCTCGGCTGCGGCCAGGGCCTCTCGGTGGTTGCCCTCCGCTCGAAGGACGACCGCTCTCATCGCCGCGTGGACGCCGCGCTCCTGGACGTCCGCGGATGCCGCGAACCGCTCCGTCACGGACATCAAGCGGCGGAGCTCGTCCAGCTCGCCACGGCCCGCGAGGATGTCCGTCAGCGCCGCGAACTGGCTCAGGGCGCCGGCGCCGCTTGCCTCCGCCTCGGGTGCCTCCGCGGCCTGGGCGACCGCATCGTCCCACCGCCCCATCATCGAGAGGGTGTAGGCAACCTCCCCCACCAGAAGCAGTTCCTGGAACCGGCTGCCGGTCTTCCTGGCCAGGGCCACGCCCAGCCGGCGATATTCGAGAGCCTCCTCGTACCGGTCCCGCCCCTGGAGGAGGTCCGAGAGGTTGACGTAGCCGCGCATGGCGGCAGGGGGCAGGTCGTTCTCCAGGGCGAGCTGGACAGCGTGATGCAGCAGCGCCATGGCCTCCTCTCGCCGCTCGTGCGCCAGCACGATCAGCGCCTTGGTGTTGAGCGCCTCTGAGATCACCTCGGGGAGCCACCTCGGCTCGGCGATCTCCAGGGCGGTCTCCGTCCGCTCCCCGGCGAGCTCCAGCTGTCCCATGAAGTAGTGAAGGCGTCCGAGCTCGGCGGCCAGGCGGGCCAGGTCCTCGTCCGGCTCTTCGCTGACGAGCACCTGGAACGCCCGCTCCATGCGCTCCACGGCTTCCTCGATCCGCCCGCCCCGCCAGTCGACCTCGGCGAGCCGGGCGGAGACCCGGGCCGCCGGGTGGGAGCGCCCCTCCGACTCGAACAGCGCCATGGCCCGATCGAACAGCGATGTGGCCTCGGCGGAGCGTCCCCCGCTCCACGCCATCTGCCCCGCCCGCTCGAGCAACTCGGCTTCCCGGGTTCGGTCCTCAGCGAGCTCCGCGGCCTGCTCGAAGTACCTCTGCGCCTCTTCGCTCGCCGCAAGCGAGGCAGCCCGTTCTCCGGCCCGCCCCAGCATGTCTCTGGCTCTGGCCTTGATCTCCGACGCGTCATCCGCGTCGGGAGCCGCTCGGTGCGCGTCGAGCAGGTGCGAGGCCAGGACCTCGACGATCTCCTCCTCCTCGGCCGCCCACGCGCTTTCCAGGTACTCGGCGACGGCGAGATGTCTCGTCCGCCGTTCCTTCTTGGACAGGGTCTCGTACGCAACGGTCTTGACCAGCTCCTGGAGAAAGCCGTACTGGCCTCGCTCCGGCGAGCGGGGGTCGGCCTGGACCGTGAACACCTCCTTGCGCATGAGCGAGGAGAGCCGTTCGTCCAGCTCGGCCTCGGGGAGGCCGGAAAGAGCGGCGAGCGATGCCTTGGTGAAGGTCTTTCCGAGGACCGACGCGTCCTGGACCAGCCGCCGCTCCTTCGGTTCGAGTCCGTCCAGCCGAGCGGCCAGGAGGGCATGCAGGGTCTCGGGCACATCGAGGGAGTCGATGGGGCCCGTGGGTCGGTACACCGCGCCCTCCTGCGCCAGGAGCCCGCGGTCGAGCAGCATCCGCACCGTCTCGACCGCGTACAGCGGGATTCCCTGGGCCCGGTCCAGGATCCTCGCCCGGAGGTCCTCGGGGAGCCCCGGCACCAGCCCGGCCAGCAGCTCCTCCATCGACTCGGGGCGGAGCGGTTCCAGGTACATGGCCGTCGAGCTCCGGCCCGTGCCCCAGTTCGGGCGGCGCTCCACGAGCTCGGGACGGGCAAGGGTGAAGATGAACAGCCGGTAGTCCTTCGACCATTCCAGCAGGTAGTCGATGAAGTCCAGAAGTGCCGCGTCGGCCCACTGCATGTCCTCGAACACCATGGCGGTCGGGAGCTCCTCGGACAGCCGCTCGTAGAACAGGCGCCAGGCCGCGAACAGGTCCTCGCGGTCCCTGGCCACGCGATCCTCGAGCCCGAGGAGATGGGCCAGGCGCGGCTCCACCCACCGGCGTTCCTCCGGGTCGGGGACGCTCTTCTCCAGGGCGACCTGGAGCTTCGCCAGTGCGGAAGATGCCTCCTCGCCCTCCAGGATGCCCGCGCGGGTTCGCACCATCTCGGCGAGCGCCCAGTAGGTGACCCCGTCGCCGTAGGCGAGACAACGGCCGAGGTGGAACCGGACCGTGTCCACCAGGCCGTCGATGTACTTCTCGAACTCCCACCGGAGCCGGCTCTTGCCGGTGCCGGCGACCCCGGTGATGGAGACCAGATGGGCCTTTCGATCCTCGGCCGAGGCGTGAAACAGGTCCTTGATCATCCGGAGCTCACGCTCCCGACCCACGAACGGGGCCTCCAGACCCACCGATCGCTGCAGGCCGCCGATGGCGGCGACCACCCGGAGCGCCCGGTGCAGGCGAACCGGCTCGGCCTTGCCCTTCAGCTCGTGCTCCCCGGCGTCCTCGTATGCAATGGCGGCCTCGGTGCTCCGGCGGGTCGCCTCTCCCACGAAGACCTGCCCGGGAGCGGCTGCCGACTGGATCCGGCTGGCCGTATTCACGAGGTCGCCCGCCACCATGCCCTGGCCCTCGGCCCCGATGGTGACCGCCGCCTCACCCGTCAGGACGCCAGCGCGGGCGCGAAGGTCCGGCGCCCCGATCTCCTGGCCCAAGGCGGCGACCGCGTCGACCAGGTCGAGGGCCGCTCGCACGGCCCGCTCGGCGTCGTCCTCCCTGGCCACCGGCGTTCCCCAGACCGCCATGACTGCGTCGCCGATGAACTTCTCCACGACGCCGCCGTATCGCCCGATGAGGGTCCGGCACGTATCGAAGTACCGGGAGAGCAGCTCGCGAACCTCCTCGGAGTCCCGGGTCTCGGAGAGCGTAGTGAACCCAACCAGGTCCGCGAACAGGACCGAGACCAGCCGTCGCTCCGAGGCGGGCGCGGCACGCTCCGTGGTCGACGCCGCGGCGGGAGCACGTCCCGAAACCGGCGTCCCGCACTCCCCACAGAACTTCTCGTCCCCGCCGAGCGGAGCCCCGCACGACGCGCACGCCAAGGCGAGGGGCATCCCACACTCCGTGCAGAACTTCTTCCCGGTCGCGTTCTCCGTGCCGCAGTTCGGGCAGGTCACCGCTGGCCTCCGCTCGCGGTCTCGGGAACCAGGATCCGGTCCAGGCGCTCGATCCACACGATGGCCTTCAATCGCCCGAAGATCTCGTTGGCTTCTCTCAGGGGCCCTTCCGCCTCGCTGGCGCGACCCCGTCCCGCCAGCCATTCGGCGTGCTCCGTGAGCGTTTGAGCGAGGAAGAAGGGGACACCGATCTCCCGGAAGAGCCCGGCAGCCGCCTTGAAGCGGGCTTCGACGGCATCGACCTCACCATCCGCCGCCGCCAGTCGCGCCCTGATTCGCTCGGAAAGAGCGCGGACGAAAGGTGAGACCTGGGCCGGGAGGAATGCATCGAGGGTGGTGAGGAGCTCTTGAACCACGACTTCTACACCAAGGAACCTCGTCGACGGCGCGACGGGAAGGATCAGCAAGAACGAATTCTACGCGATCGACGAGGGCGGCGCGCTAGGGCTGCCCGTCTAGGACTCATCCATCACCGCACCGCTTCGAAGGCCCTCCAGTGAGGGCCTTCGGCGCCTTTCAGGCCGAGCGTCGGCGGGGGGCTTCCGGATGGGAGGGAGCTCTCCACGCGAAGATGGAGCCGGGCATGTGCCTGCTGAGCGGTGCCTTGTGGGTAGCCGAGCCGGTCGGTCCGAACCTTGGCCCGCCGCGGCTCCTGCGGCTTGATCCCGCGACTGGGCGGGTTCTCGGCACCGTCGGCGACCTGCCGATCGCGCCAGAGGACATCAGATGCGGTGCCGGCAAGATCTGGATGCTCGATCACGCTCTCACGCTCGTGGCGTACGAGCCATCGGGCGACTCTGCCTCTCCATCGGGAATCGTGGCCATCCCCGGCCAGCACGAGACGGGCTTCGATTTCACGACCAACTTCGCCGTGGCGGGCAACGAGGTGCTGGTGGTCCAGGGCCTCAGCCGGACGCTGTGGGTCGTCGACCCGGCCCTGCTCACCGTGGTCGTCACAGTTCACTTCCAGGGCCAGCCGGCGGCCCTCGGGAGTGATGGTCGCTCGGTGTGGGTGTTGGTGCGGTGAGCTCGGCGTCCCG
>JALYLZ010000122.1 GCA_030774015.1 Actinomycetota bacterium
GAGAGGCACCGCCCGCCTCCATTCCGGCTCGGTGCGGCGGTGCGGGACGCCGAGGACTCAGGCGGGGCCCACCGGGCGAGGCCGAACCAGGTCCCGGACCAGGCCGAGGATCAGGACCGCCCACACCGCGAGCACGCACCAGTACCCGCATACCGCGACCGGATGGAGCCACGAGACGCCAAACGTATGGCCGATCACCTGTGCGGCCATCACCACGATCGCCGTGGGGAAGACCAGCCCCCACCACACCGGCGAGTACCGGCGCGTCGGTGGGTCTCGGACCAGTCTCCAGGCCTGGAGCGCGATCCAGGCCGGCGCGAGCGCCGCGGATACCGCGAGGCCGGCGAACGCCACGGGCGCGTACCCGGCCCGGAACCACGACGCGGCCCCGAATCCAGGGCCCGCGACCCATAGCCTCGCCGCAACCAGCCCGATCAGGCTCGGCACGGCCAGCAACGTCCAGTAATCGGGGGTGAGGTCAGCGGGACCGAACGGCAGGCGCCGGAACCGCCGGACGATCGCCGGGACCACGGCGAGATAGGCGGGGATACCGGCCAGCCACAGCGTGACCGCCACAGCCTCGAACCCCTCCGAGCGCAGGCGCAGCCCGAGCGCCGCCGCCAGCAGCCCGAGCGCCTCGATGGCCACCGACGGAAGCTGCCAGTTTCCCGTCACGGCCTCCGGGCGGCCGGCGTGTGACCGCACCATTCGCAGCGCCGGGACGGCCAGGACCACGGTTCCGGCGATGCCCACCGCCAGCGCCACGGCCGGCCCCACCGTCCATCCGCCGAGCGTCGCCCGCATCCCCAACACGGCAAGGGCCGCGACGAACGTGTACGGCGCGAACGAGGTCCGGGAGCTCGCGGCGTCCGCCCGGAGCCGTTCGGGATGCCGCACCACGCGAACGGCCCCCAGCGCGCACAGGATCGCGAACGCGACCACGGCGATCACGAACAGCGCCACCGAGAGCCCTGGCATGCCCAGCAGCAGCGCTCCCGACGACAGCGACCCGGTCCCCATGACCATGGCGGGGTAGATCGGGTGCAGCTCGGACGGGCGGAGGCCGGCCAGATGCGGCCCGGGCCGGCGGGCTGCCCGAACGGCGTCCACGTCCCGGAGCGAGATCAACGGAGCGGCGCGCGGCTTCAACCGAGGCGGAGGTCTTCACCCATGGGCGTGTTGCCCGAGGATCGTCGCCACGACCGCCGAGAAGTCGAGATCGCCCGCTCCCGCTTCGGCCGCCTCGTCCAGCCAAGCTCGGGAGGCGTCCGCCAGCTTCAGGTCCCGACCCGCACCGCTCGCCGCCTCGGTCACGAGCAGCATGTCCTTGAGCGCGAGGCTCAGCTTGAAGCTGGGCGGGTAGGTGTCGGACTCGATGTTGGCCCGCTTGGCCCTTACGGTCGGACCGACCGGGGAATCGGCGAGGACGTCGAGGACGACCGTGTGATCGAGCCCGAAGATCTCGCCGAGGGACAGCGCCTCCCCGACGGCCGCGATCGCAGCACCCAGGGCAGAGTTCGTGACCATCTTCGCGGCGGCGCCCGCGCCAGGTCCGCCGACGTGGCGCACCGTCCCGAGCGATTCCAAGATCTCCCGGACGCGCTCGAACGCCTCATCGGTGGCCCCGACGAAGATGTCGAGCTTGCCGCCGCTCGCCTCCGGAACGCTCCCGCGGACAGGGGAGTCGACGACGATCACGCCGTCGGGCACTCGTTCGCGCACGGACCGGATCTCTTCGGGACCGACGGTGGACATGTCCATCAGCACCTGTCCGGGGCCGAGAGCCCGGGCAAGGCCTCCCTCGAACAGGACCCGCTCGAGGGCCTGGGGGTTGGCAAGCATGGTGATCACGACATCGACCCCGACAGCCGCCTCGGCGGGCGAGGTCGCCGCCACGGCGCTGCGGTCGACGAGGGCCTTCGTCTTCTCATCCCTGCGATCCCACACCGTGAGATCGTGACCGGCCTCCAGCAGACGGGTCGCCATCGGCGTCCCCATCATGCCGAGGCCGAGGAAGGCGATCTTGGTCATCTCGTGACTCCTTCCTGTGTCGGCATGCCCTCGGGGTGAGGTCCCCATACCGGCGCCGCGTCGGCGAGCACCGCGTCGATGGCCGCGAGATCCTCCGGTGCAAGCTCGATGTCCGCGGCGGCGGCCGACTCCTCGACGTGGACCGGTCGCCGCGCCCCGATGATGGTCACCTGCACGGCCGGCTGCGCGAGGGTCCATGCAATCGCGAGCTGCGGCAGGGTGATGCCGCGCTGCTCCGCGACCGTCTTCAGCCGCTCGACGACGGCGAGATTGCGACGGAAGGTCTCGCCGGCGAAGTCCGGGCTCTTGGCCCGCCAGTCGTCCCCGGCGAACCTCGTCTCTGCTGTCATGGTCCCCGTGAGCAACCCGTGCGCCATCGACCCGTAGACGAGCACCCCGATGTCGTGATCCATGGCGTAGGGCAGGATCTCGTCCTCGATCTCGCGACGGAACAGGTGATACGGAGGCTGCAAGGTCTCGACCCTGCTGAAGCGAGCGAGCTCTTCCATCTGCTTCACGTCGTAGTTCGAGACGCCGGCGTGGCGGATCTTGCCATCCCGCACCAGGTCCTCCAGTGCCCCGGCGGTCTCCTCGGCGGGTGTGTGCTCGTCGGGCCAGTGGACCTGGTACAGGTCGATGTAGTCCGTACCGAGGTTCCGCAGGCTCGATTCGACGCCCTCGCGCAACCACCGGCCGCTCGCATCTCGGAGAAGCTGGCCTCCCTCCATTCTGAGGCCGCCCTTCGTGGCGACGAGCACGTCCTCCCGCCGCGCCCGGCCCCAAAGAGCGTCACCGAGGAGGCGTTCGGCCACCCCGAAGCCGTAGCCCTGCGCGGTGTCGAAGAGGGTGATCCCGAGCTCGACCGCCCGGCCGATCGTGGCCTTGGCCTCGTCCGTGTCGAATCGACCCCACTCCCCACCGAAGGACCAGGTCCCGAAGGCGATCGGTGAGACCTGGAGCTCGGTCTTGCCCAGACGAACCCGTTCCATCGTTGGCCTCCTTCCTCCGCCAGGATCTAGCCGGGCCGTCGCCAGCAGCGCCAGCGCCACACCCTTGGACCGTGCCCGGCCGGTCTGAACAATCAAGGGACGACTCGGAGCATGAACATCCCTATCATCGTTGCGTCTTCGGGGAGAACCCGAACAGGATCAGGCAGCCCCCACCGAGAGCGGGTTGACGACACGACCTAAGGATCACGGTAGATCGGAACCTGATCAGCAGCAAACAGAGAGCCAGCCCGATCAGGAACCGAACACCCATCAGTTGGTTCGTGGGAGGGGGAGGATTCGAACCTCCGTAGGCGTCAGCCGGCGATTTTACAGACCGCTCCCTTTGGCCGCTCGGGCACCCTCCCAGAGCTTCCCTATGGTAGCCAATCCGCCGGGCTTGCTCGCCACACGGCCCGGAACGACCTCACAGGGTGAGGGGGTTCTGGGCCCACCAGTCGTACAGCGCCTGGTCGTCCACATCGGAACGGAACCCGTAGGCGTAGATGTCCGCGCTGTTGATGGTCCAGTCGATCCACGAATCGCCCTGGGTGTGATAGCAGACCAGGTTCCCCAGGGCCAGATTCGGCTTGGCGGTATGGTGCCACGTGGTGGCCGTCGGGATGTCGCCGGGGCACCCGGTTCCCGTTCCCTGCTTGATCCCGATGAACTTGAGCGTGGCGTCGTACAGGTCGTTCATGTCCGACGTGCTGGCGAACCGGATCAGCGTGAGTGTCTGCGAGCCGTCGGTGCACCGGATCTCCCCCACGGCCCCGGGCCGCGAGAGGTCGCTGGTGAACCGGTCGCAGTTCGGCCGGATGCTCGGATCCACACTCTGGAGCAGGAACTTCTCGTCGGCGGTCGGGAACGGGAGGCTCACTGTCCACGACCGTTCCGCCGGGGTCTTGTCCCGATTCCCGGAGGGGTCTGTTGCCCGCACGGCGAATGTGTGCTTGCCGTCCAGGAGCCCCGAAAGCGTGTCCGGTGAGGTGCACGACTGGAACGAGCCGCCGTCCACCGCGCAGTCGAAGTTCGAGCCCGGCTCGGTGGAGGTGAACGAGAACGTGGCGGTGATCGAGTTCGACGCGGCGGGAGGGCCGTCGGAGATGCGCGTGTCGGGCGGCGTGGTGTCGTCGACCCTCCAGGTCCGCGACGCCGGCGTGGAATCCGTCTTTCCGCCGGTCACGGCGCGGACCTGCAGCGAGTGCCGGCCGTCATCGAGACCCTGGAACGTGGCCGGCGAAGTGCACCGGTCGTACGAGCCGCTGTCGAGCGAGCACTGGAACGTGGCGTCCGACGAGTCCGCCGAGAACCGGAAGGTGGCCTTGGAGTCGTGCACGGTCCCGTTGGGCCCGGCCGCGATGGTCGTCTGGGGGCCGGAGCCTCCTCCGCCCAGCAGGAGGATGGCCACCACGGCCACCGCCACCAGAACGATGGCCGCCGCCCCGATGAGGAGCGGCCGGCGGGAGCGCCCCCCGGGTCGGCCCGCGCCCGGCCCCCGGATGGCGGCGGGGATCGCCTCGGCCACGGTCGGCGCGACCAGGGCGCCGGGGGGCGGAGGTGGCGGAACCCCTCCGCCTTGGGCCGGCCCGGCGTGGGGGGGTCCGGCC
>JALYLZ010000123.1 GCA_030774015.1 Actinomycetota bacterium
GGCAAGCCCACCCATCCCCCGTTCACCGACTTCCCCATCGTGGCCTACGTGTTCGCTGCGGCGTTCGACGTCATCTCCTACATCGCCGCGAAGAGCGGGAGCGAGTACCACGTGTCCAACCTCGCCCACGACTCCTTCGTGGCGGGGACATACACGATCATCGGTGGCGCGGTCCTGTCCCTCGGCGCGGCGCTGACCGGGTTCTGGGACTGGTGGAAGGGCATCGACCGCGAGCCGAAGGGGTTCCTGGGCCGGGCCAAGCACACCCAGGTGTGGCGGACCATCAACTGGCACGCCACCGTGATGCTGACCCTCACCGCCATCGTGATCGTCGACATCGTCGTCCGGCTGACCCAGTACGGCACCCACTATGCGTCGCTCGGGGTCATGATCCTCTCGGTGGTGGCGGGAATCCTGGTGCTGTACGGGTCGTTCTACGGTGGGTCGCTCGTGTTCGAGTACCAGTTCAACGTGGAGAGCCTGGAGGGCTCAACCGTGTGGGACGAGACCGAGCGCGACCAGATGCCGGCGGAACACGGGGAATCGGAGCGGTGATGGCTGAGCAAGCCGAGCAAGCTGAGAGGACCGGGAAGGACGAGCACGGCAACGGGATGCGGACGACGTCCCATCTGCTGCTGGAGGACCCCGAGGAGACCGCACGATGGGAGAAGGTTTCCCCTCGCAAGATCCCGGAGGAGAAGTGGCGGCGCTTCGAGGGCTACGTCGGGGAGATCTTCGAGGCGTTCGGCATGGACCTGAGCACTGCGGGGACGGTGAGGACGCCCGAGCGGTTCCTCCGGGCGCTGTTCGAGTCGACGGCGGGCTACGAGGGCGACCCCAAGCTCCTCACCGCGTTCCCCACGGAATGCCGGGGCGGACCGGACTGCCGGATCACCCAGATCGTGGAGGGTCCCATCTCGTTCTTCGCGCTGTGCGAGCACCACTCCCTGCCGTTCTTCGGGAAGGCGCACGTGGGGTACATCGCGCACGAGGAGATCATCGGGATCTCGAAGCTGACCCGGCTGGTCCGCCTGTTCGCCCGGCGGTTCACGGTGCAGGAGCGCATCGGGGTGGAGGTGGCGGACACGCTGGTCCGGCTGCTCCAGCCCCACGGCGTGGCGGTCCATCTGGAAGCCACGCACCTGTGCACGCAGATGCGTGGCGTCCGCGAGGAGCACTCCCGCACCTGGACCTCGTTCTGGCGGGGCAACTACGAGTCGGATCCCGACATGCGGGCGGAGTTCCTGGACGTGGTCCGGCAGTCGAAGCTCACGCGGAGCGGCTGAGCGCCGTCAGTGGGCCGGCGACCGCCGGTCGAGCCGGTAGCGCAGGAACAGGTGGGACTGGTGCCGCTTGACGCTTTGGAGCGCGGCGGCCGGCAGCGCGCCCGGATCGAAGGCGTGGCCCTCCACCAGGCCGAGGCGATGGGACTCCTCGTCGCGTCCGGCCAGCCGGGGTGAGAGCGTCAGGAACAGCTCGTCCAGGAATTCCGCCGCCAGGAACTGCGCAAGGACCGTGGGGCCGCCCTCGGTCAGGACCACCTGGAACCCCTCCTGCCGCAGGGCCGCCATCACGCCGGCGGGCCCGATCCTCGGTCCGGGCAGGGTGGTCACCGTGCTGGCCTTCGGCAGCTTCCCGCGAAGCGCGGCGGCGCCGGCGGAGGTGGTCAGGACCAGGGCGCCCAGCTCGAAGGCGGGAAGCGACGGATCGACGTCGCCGCTCCCGGTGAGCAGGACCAGGCGTGGAGTGGGGGAGAGGCCGAGTGACGCCCGCAGCTCGGCGTAGGCGCCGGCGAGCCCTGGGTAGATGTGCTCGGGGGTCCACAGGTGCCGGGGCTCGGCCCGGAGCGTTCCCGCGCCCACGACCACCGCCTCCGCGCACGCCCGGAGCAGGCCCATGACGAGGCGGTCGGCCTCCGCGCCGCCGCTGATGGCGGACGGCGGGGCGTCCTCCGCGGCCACCACGCCGTCGAGCGACGTGACGAAGTTGGCGTACAGGGTCGGAGACCGGAAGCCGCACGTCCCGCCGTAGGCGACGGAGAGGGCGGCGGGAAGCGGGTAGGCAGGAAGCCCGTCTCGTTCCCATAGCGTTGCCAGCGCGAGCGCCATGCCCGCGGGAGTGTACGGGCCCCTACGCCGTCGTCCCCACGTCCACGGGGAGCGTCGCCGGCCGGGGGAACATGTTGTTGGACGGCGCGAACTGCATCAGCTCGTAGTGGATGTGGGCGTCCGCGGGCGCGATGTCGATGAGGTTCTCGATCGCGCACCGGAGCTCGGTCTTGGCCCGATGTGCCGGTGTGGTCGAGGTACCAGCCGACATGGCGTCCCCGGGGAGGGACGTACCCCTCCCAGGCCCGGTGGTCGGACGTCAGGACGTCCGAATCGGAGAGCAGGCGCTTGACGTCCTCGTGGCGGGTGACGAACCAGGCCCCCATGTCCGGCAGGTGGTGGACCGGGTCGCGCTCGCGCAGCCGGTGGAGCGTCGGGTACGGGTCCACGATGAACTCGAGGGACCCACTCGCTCGGTCGCCGGGAGCCGGGCGCCGGTCCCTGTTCCCGTGCAGGGCTCCCCCGGCCCCGGGATTGTACGGCTAGGCTTCCCCGGCGATGGCCGTCGCGAACGCCCGTGGAGGCACCGAATGGGCCGGCGAGCAGCTCGACGCCCTGGCCGAGTCGCTGCTGCCGCCCGGAGGCGGCATGCCCACGACCACCGATGCGGGGACGGGGCGGAGGGCCGCCCAGATCCTGGCCGGGCTGCCGCCGCCGCTCCGCCGGCTGGTGGGGATGGAGCTGCGCCTGCTGGACCGGGTGTCCCGGACCACGCTGGGGGCGCCGTTCGCGGAGCTGACGCCGCAGCGGCGGCGAGCCCTGCTGGCCCGGGTGGGGCGGCTTCCCGGGCTCCTGTCGGAAGCGGCGCGCCCACTGGAACTGATGGCCGTCCTGGCCTATTCGGGGGCTCCGGAGGTCCAGGCGGCCATCGGCGCGGAGCCGGGTTCGCTGGTGCCGCTGGCGGGGCCGCTCCCGCCCGCCCGGCGCCTTCCCGTCCGGTCCCATCCCGACATCCGCGCCGGGTTCAGCGAGACCTTCGACGCGGTGGTCGTGGGATCGGGGGCCGGGGGGGCGCCGGTGGCGCGCGAGCTGGCCAGGGCCGGGTGGTCGGTGGCCGTGGTGGAGGAAGGCGACGCGTTCAGCCGGGAGGACTTCACCGGCTCGGACCTGGAGCGGATGCGCAGGCTGTACCGGGACGCCGCCTCGACCACGACCGTGGGCCGGCCCCCGGTGCTGCTGCCCATCGGCCGGGCGGTCGGGGGAACCACCGTGGTGAACTCGGGCACCTGCTTTCGCACGCCCGACCACGTGGTGGCCGGCTGGGGCCGCGTCTACGGCGTGGACATCTCGCCCGAAGACCTCGTTCCCTTCTATGAGGACGTCGAGGACACGCTCGGCGTGGCGCCGGTCCCGTGGGAGGTGATGGGGAACAACGGCGCCATCGCCCATCGGGGGGCGACGGCGCTCGGGATTCCCGGCCGGCCCATCGACCGCAACGCGGAGGGCTGCCACGGCTCGGGCGTGTGCGCCCTGGGGTGTCCCGTCGATGGCAAGCGGGGCGTCCACCTGAACTACCTTCCCCAGTCCGTCGAGGCCGGCGCGCAGATCTTCGCGCGCCTCCGGGCCAACCGGGTCGTGGTCCGCGGCGGGCGGGCCGTCGGGGTGGAGGGCGTCGTGCTGGGCGAGGGAGGGCGGCCGGTCGGGCCCTTCCGGCTGGGCGCGCGGCGGGTGGTCGTGGTCGCCGCGGGGGCGCCCTTCACCCCGGGCATCCTCCGTCGCAGCGGCCTGCGGGGCCGGACCCTGGGCGGGAACCTCCGGATCCACCCGGCCACGGCGGTGGCCGGCCTGTTCGACGAGGAGGTCGTGCCGTGGCGGGGCGTGCTCCAGAGCTACCAGGTGGACGCCCTGGCCGGACGGGGCATCATGCTGGAGTCGACGTTCCCGCCGCCCGGCCTGGCCGCGGCCGAGGTGGCCATGACCCTCGCGCCGGAGGACCGCCTGCCGGTCATGGTCAGACTGCGGCACATGGCGGTGCTGGGCCTGCTGGTCTCCGATACCTCGAGCGGGAGGGCCATCGACCTGGGGGCGGCCCGGACGCCGCTGCTCACCTACCGGGTGAACGCGAACGACGCTCGCCGGACCCTCGACGGGTTGTTGCTGGCGGCACGGGTGCTCCTTGCGGCCGGGGCGACCGAGGTGTGGCCGATGGTGGCCGGGGCCGGCCGGGTTCGTTCGATGCGAGAAGCCGAGGCGCTGCTGGGGAGGAACTGGCCGGCGGCGGCGCTGCGCATGTCCGCCTACCATCCCATGGGAACGGCCCGCATGGGCCTGGACTCGGGCGGCGTCGTGGACGGATTCGGCCGCGTCCGCGGGGTCGAGCGATTGGTGGTCCCCGACGCCAGCGTGTTTCCCACCTCGCTGGCCGTGAACCCGCAGCTCACCATCATGGCGTTCGCCACCCGGGCCGCCCGGCGTATCCTCGACGCCTCGTGATCCCCCTCGACAGCTTCCTGCTGGATCCGCCCATGCTGGTCGGGTCGGGTTTCCTGGCCGCCCGGCTCACGCGACGCCTGAGCCCGGCCCGGCGGCGCCAGGCCCGGTGGGTCCTGGGCACCGGCACCATGGCCGTGTTCTGGGTGACGTCGGTGTCGCTGTACCTGAACCGCGAGTGGACCCGGTGGATCTGGGAGATGTGCCGGGCGGAGTCCGGCCGGGACTGGATGCTGAACTCGGGCCTGTTCCGCTTCGACCACCGGGACGTGTCCCCGGCCACCCACGCCGCGTCGGCGGGGATCCTCGCCACCTACCCGGCGTGGCTGGTGCTCGGCATGCGGTTGGGATCGCGCGAGACGGCGTGACCCCCGCCGGCCCCGGCGAGTTCGAACGGCGCGTCCTCGAGGTCGTGGCCCGGCTCCGACCCGGGGAGGTGGCCACCTACGGCGAGATCGCCGAGGAGGCGGGCCACCCCGGCGCCGCCCGGGCCGTGGGCGGCGTGATGGCCCGCTGCGAGGGCGTTCCGTGGTGGCGCGTGGTCACGGCGACCGGCCGGCTGGTCCCCGGCCACGAGCGCGAGCAGGCCCGGCGGCTGCGATCAGAAGGCGTTCCGGTCGTCCGGGGCCGCGTGCCCCCCCGAGGCCGACCCTGAGGGGCGGGGTTTGCCTGCATTGCGCTGCGGGTACACCGCGGGACGAAATGCACGGTCTGTAACGTGGCCGGCGCTCACAGGGGAAAGGGTAGGAGGTCGGGATGGCCAGACGATCGGGGCCCGTGAGCCTTGTCGTCGCCTCCATCTTGGTGCTCGCGATTCCTGTCGTCATGATGGCGGTCTCGCCGCACCGTGACCGGGGGGCTACGAACGTACGAATCCAGTTCGCCGCGGGGGAGCAGAACGCGCCGGCGGCGCAGCCAGCAGGAACGGCGGCCACGAAGTCGGGCGGGGCGGCCCAGCCCGCCGCGGGCCGTCATGGCTCGGCCGGGGGCGGATCCGCTCCGGGCCGTCAGGGCGGTCGGGCCGGCTCGACCCAGGGCAGCAGCTCCATGGGTGGCGCGCCCTCCGACGTCCAGCTCCGCCGCCCGGCGAGAAGCCCGGTCCAGGGCGGTGGGGACACCTCGCTGGTCGGCGAGCCGAACCCACCGGCGCCTCCGGTGCCGGTGCCACTGCCGAGCACCACGCAGCTTCCCGGGCCGCTTCCGTCCGTGCCATCCGTGAACCTCCACATGGCGCCGAAGCCGCAAAAGTTCGTGCTGGCCAAGTGGATCGCGCGGTGCGACGTCGCCCAACCCGGCAGGCCAGGGACCATGGCGTTCGACGTGTTCTACCAGCACCATCCGACCGGGGCCAACGCGTTCCCGGTGGACCAGATGAACTACCCGTGCGGGGCGGATTGGGCCATCATCCCCGGCTCCGACCCGTTCACGCCGCCGGTGTGGATCGGCAAGACAGCGCCGTTCGTCCCGGCCACGAACTACCCGGGGGGCCAGGTCTTCACGGCGGTGGAAGTGTCCTCGGCCCAGGTCGCGGCCGACCTCGCCGCCGCCGGCGTGCCGGTGGGCTCGGCGGGCCAGCTGGTGACCTACGGATCCGACGGTGTCCCCATCTACACGGCGAACTGGTGGGGGTTGTCGATCGCGGTGAAGGACGCCGCGGGACAGGCCATCGCTCGGGACGGCGGGTACCCGCACCCCATGTGGCGGACCGACGCCTACCACTGGGGCTGGGGCAACCTCGGCGTGGGGCTTCCGGTCTTCAAGGGCAAGGTGTAGCCGGACCCCGCCTCTCTCGGGAAGGGAGATGCCCGTGTATGCGCTGTGGAGTCGTGCGCGGCGGCCGCTCATCCTGGCGGCGGTCGCCACCGTAACCGTCCTCGTCCCTTTCGTGGCGCCGAGCGGCGCCGCCGGCACGCGGCCCGCCCGCTCGAACGGCCCCAGGATCACCTCGAACGTCCCGGTGTTCGGACCCGAGACCATCGTCGATCCGCAACGGGTGGCCGGCGAGCCCTCCGTCGCGGTCGACCAGCAGGGCACGATCTACGTGGCCGCGCCGTTCGGGTTCAGCACCTCGGCCAGCTTCGTGTGGCGATCCACTGACGGCGGAAAGACGTTCCACCTGGTCCCGGGGAACGAGCCTCCGGAGGGAAAGCCGACCACGTGTGCCGGAGGCGGCGACTCCGGGCTCGCTGTGGACACGGCGAACCGGCTGTACTTCGTGGACCTCCAGGGGCTCACCGACGTGAGCAACAGCGTGAGCGCCGACGGCGGGGCGACCTGGAGCACGACCTGCAACGCCGCGAACGCCGCTGGGGTGGACCGCCCCTGGATCGCGACATACGGCGATCCCCAGAACGGCGGGGCCCTGTACCAGACGGTGGACGACATCGGGCAGTGCACGGTCTCGTGCGGGCTGGGCCAGGTCGGCAACAACATCGTGGAGATCACCCGGTCCCAGGACGGCACCACGTTCCTTCCGACCCCCGGGCAGCAGGTGGAGGTGGACGGGATCGTCTCGGGCATCGTCACGGACCCGGGCAACGGCGACGTCTATCTCGCGCACACCGCCCTGGTGGACCCGGGTACCGGCGACCTCGTCTCCGGAGGCGACGCCAACGGCAACGCCAACGGCGTCGTGGTGGTGCGGTTCCCGGGCGGGTTCAACCCCGGCCCGGTGCCCACGCCGCTCCTCCCCGGCGAGACGCTGTGCCAGACCGCTCCCAGCACCTGCACCACCGACGTGGTCTACGCGGGCCCGCTGGATGGCAGCGGGAACAGCACGATCAACGTGGGGGTGGACTTCGCCCCGATCGCCGTGGACGGCTCGGGCAACCTCTACGCCGTGTGGACGCAGACGCCGGTGGATCCCTCGTCCGGCCTGCAGGACGGACCGAGCCCCATCTCCCTGTCGATCTCGACCGACCACGGCGCCTCGTGGAGCGGGCCCATCGACGTCTCGGCGAGCGCGCCTTCGATGCAGACGAACCTGTTCCCGTGGGTGGCGGCGGGAAGCAAGGGGCGCATCGACATCGTGTGGTACGGCACACCCACGGTCGAGAGCTGTCCCGACCAGCCGTGCGGGCCGACCGCAACGGGCAAGTGGTACGTGATGATGGCCCAGTCCCTCAACGCGGTCACCCATGGCGCCCCCAACCCGGCGCCGACGTTCGGGGTGACGCAGGTCGCGGAGATCTCGAACCATTACGGGACGGTGTGCACGTTCGGCATCGCGTGCACCACCGACCGGGGGCTGCTGGACTTCCTCTCCGTAACGCCGGGTCCGAAGGGCGAGGCCGACGTGGTGTGGGCGGACGCGACCAACCAGAACTTCTCCGGAGGGACCTCTGCGGCCCTCGTCGCCTTCAGCCGCCAATTCGCCGGCCCCAGCCTGTTCGCGAAGGTGGGACAGCTGAACGGGTCCCCGCCCCCCACCGGCATCGGGCATGGCTCACCCGACGCGTACTGCTCGGCCAACGGGACCACGGTCCCCGCGTCGGACAACCTCACCCTCCAAGGGGTCCGGGTGACGCGACAGGACGCCGGCACGTACCGCATCAAGATCCGGGTGAACGACCTGTCGTCGCTGGCGGTCGATCCCGCGCTGGGGGGGACCGACGGGCTGTGGCTGGTGCGCTGGGAGATCCCGGATCCCAACGGCGCCGGCCATAGCTTCTTCGCGGCCATGGAATCGGACGGAGGCGGCGCGCCGTCGTTCTTCGACGGGGAGACCTCCTCCATCGACACCACCCACGCGAAATTCCTGACCTACCCGCCGGGGAACACGATCCAGGGCTTCTACAAGCCGGGGCCACCCGGACGGATCGTGCTCTACGTCCCGGTCGCCGACGTCGGGGCCGGGCTTTCCTCGACGCTGTACTCGATCACCGGGATCACGGCGACCCAGTCCCAGCCGTCCAGCAGCGGGCCGATTTTCAACGTGATCGACCAGACGTCGCCGTTCGACGCAACACCCTGACCCGAGGGAAACGAGGCGAGGCCCGGCCGGACTGGTCCGGGCCCTCGCCGCGTCCGCCGCGGACGCGCGGAACGGAGTGCGACTGTGGTCGCATCCGACGACCGGACCGGAGGGGGATGACCACCGGTCAGCGAAGCCGTACCGTACGTGGACATGAACCGCCCGGTGGCACGATCGAGGTCGATGGAGCAGGCGGAACGACCTCCGTCTCCGTGGCCTCGGTGGATCGACGGCGAGCTGGCCATCGTGGCCGCCGGCATCGCGGTGGGAAGCCTGGCCCTGGGAGGCCGCCACGAGTTCACCGCGTGGCGATCCGCTCTGCTCGGCGCCGCCATCCTCCCGTGGGTGCTGGAGACGCGCGTCACCTTTCCCCGGCTGCCGTTCGCCGGATGGGTCATCGGGTGGGAGACCGCCTACCTGTTCTCGGGGGGAGATCCCTTCTCGCTGATGCTGTTCGTCCTGCTGGTGGGAAGGATCTCCGCGGTCGGGAGCCTCCGGGAGTCCCGGCTGGTGGCGGCGGCGTGCGTCGCCGTTCCCGTGGCGCGGTCCCTGACCTGGCCGCCGGGCTCCACGTTGTGGGCCTACTGGACCGTGGCGGTGGGCATCGCCTACCTGGCCGGCCGGTCCCTGCACTACCAGCGGCGGCTGGTGGCGGAGCTCCACGCGGCGCAGGCGCAGCTCGCCGCGCGGGGCGCGTCGGAGGAGCGGCAGCGGATCGCCCGCGAGCTGCACGACGTGATCGCCCATTCCCTGACCGTGACCATGCTGCATCTCACGGCGGCGCGGCTGGCCCTGGAGACGGACCCGAAGGAGGCGGCGGAAGCGTTGGCCGAGGCGGAGCGGCTGGGACGGCAGAGCCTGGCCGACGTTCGCCGGGCCGTGGGCCTGATGCGAGCGGGAGGTGAGCACGCGACCGAGACGCCGCTTCCCGCCGCGGGGGACATCCCGGACCTGGTGCGCCGGTACCGGGAGGCCGGGCTGTCGGTGGAGCTCCGGATGGAAGGCGAACCGGCGGCGCTTCCCGCGGCGGTCGGCCTGGCCGCCTTTCGCATCGTCCAGGAATCGCTGAGCAACGCGGTCCGCCACGCGCCGGGGGCGAGCGCCGCCGTCGATGTGCAGGTGGGCGCGCGGGAGGCCTCGGTCCGGGTCCACGACTCCGGCCCCTCGGATGGCCCCCCGGCGGCGGGGCACCGCGACGCGGGCGGACTCGGGCTGATGGGCATGCGGGAACGGGCCACCCTGCTCGGCGGGACGTTCCGGGCCGGCCCGGATGGAGCCGGGTGGACCGTCGAGTGCCGGCTGCCCCTGCCGGACCCGGACCCGGACCTGCGCAGGGACGGCCCCGGCGCGGACGGCCCGGGCGAAACGACGCCGGCCCAGATCGTGCCGGAGTCAGGATCGGCCGAACAGGTTGCCGCCCGCAGCACGGGCGGCGTGGCGGCGCCGTGATCCGGGTCCTGCTGGTGGACGACCAGCCCCTGGTTCGGGCCGGGCTGTCCCGGATCCTCCGTCCCCGGGACGGTTTCGAGATCGTGGGGGAATGCGAGGACGGCCAGGAGGTCCTGGAGGCGGTGGCCGCCGACCGGCCCGACGTGGTGCTGATGGACGTTCGGATGAAGAACATGGACGGGGCCGAGGCCACCCGCCGGCTCCGGGAGTCCCCGGACGCGCCGCCGGTCCTCGTCCTCACGACGTTCGACGACGACGAGGTGGTGCAGGCGGCCCTGTCCGCGGGCGCGTCCGGGTTCGTGCTGAAGGACGCGCCGGGAGAGGACATCATCCGGGCCACGCGGGTGGTGGCGGGCGGCGGAGCCTGGCTCGACCCGTCGGTGACCGGGCGGGTGCTGGAGACCTACCGCTCGCAGGCGCTTCCCCGTGCCGAGGAGGCCTCGAAGATCGAGGAGCTCACGGCGCGGGAGCTGGACGTCCTCCGGCTGATCGCGCGCGGTTCGGTCAACCGGGAGATCGCCCGCGAGCTGTTCATCAGCGAGGGAACCGTGAAGACGCACATCGGGCACATCCTCACGAAGCTGGGACTCCGGGACCGGTCGGCGGCCATCGTGTTCGCGTTCGACCACGGGTTGGTCGGACCCGCGGAGCGGGGCCCCCCGCAGAGCGGGCCCGCGACGCGGGGATCCTGAAGGGAGACGACATGGCAAGCGCACCCGATGCCGGCGGCGCGGGGACCATCCAGGCCGACACGATGCTGTTCAACCCGTTCATGCCGGAGATGCGGACGGACCCGTATCCCGCGTACCACCTCCTGCGGGCGGCCGATCCCGTGCACCGGGTTCCGCTGGAGATCGGGCCCCAGGTGTGGATCCTCAGCCGGCACCGGGACGTCTCGATGCTGCTACGGGACTCCCGAGTGTCGAGCGACCGCCGGAAGTCCGACCTGTACGAGGCGTTCCTCCAGTCGCTCCCGGAGGAACTTCGGACCGAGGAGCTGGTGCCGTCCATGCTGTTCCTCGATCCGCCGGATCACACCCGTCTGCGCAGCCTGGTGAACCAGGCCTTCACCGGGCGCGTGATCGAGCAGCTGCGCCCGCGCGTCGAGGAGATGGTCGCGGCGCTGCTGGACGACGTGGCGGCCGTGGGGCGCATGGACGTGATCGAGGAACTGGCCTACCCGCTTCCGGTGAACGTCATCTGCGACCTGCTGGGCGTGGCGGAGATGGACCGGGAGCTGCTGCGGCGATGGTCGCTGGACCTCATCTACACGCTCGATCCGATGGTGCCGCCGGAGGTGCTGGGGCGGGCCCAGCGGGCCGGGGCGGAGTTCCGCGAGTACCTCCGCGCGCTGATCGCCGAGCGGCGGTCGAGCCCGGGCCCGGACCTGCTGTCGGCCCTGATCGCGGCGGAGGACGAGGGCGGCCGCCTGAGCGAGGGCGAGCTGGTGTCCACGTGCGTGCTGCTGCTCATCGCCGGGCACGAGACCACGTCCGGCCTGATCGGCAACGGAACGCTGGCGCTCCTGCGCAACGCGGATCAGCTCCGGCGATGGAATCAGGAACCCGGGATCGCCCGGCCGGCTGTCGAGGAGCTACTTCGCTACGACAGCCCGGTCCAGCTGACCGGCCGGCTGCTGGTCGACGACATCGAGGTCGACGGCCGGACCCTGCCCAAGGGTTCGGAGGTGGTGGGCCTACTGGGCGCGGCCAACCGCGATCCCGACCAGTTCCCCGACCCGGACCGCCTGGACCTGGGCCGGAAGGAGAACCGCCACATCGCCTTCGGGAGCGGGATCCACTTCTGCCTGGGCGCAGCGCTGGCCCGCGTGGAGGGCCAGGTGGCCCTGGGCCAGCTGGTCCGCCGGTTCCCGGACATGTCGCTCGCCGGCGACCCGGTGTGGCGCGACACCATCACGCTGCGCGGCCTGCGCTCGCTGCCGGTCAGCCTGGCGTAGCCACTCCCAGCCTGGCTCGCACCTCCGCCACCTGGGCCCGGACCGATGCCGGGGACGGGCCCCCGGCGGCGTGGCGGCGGGCCACCGAACGCTCGGGGGTGATCGAGTCAAGCGGCTGGTGCTCGGGCTGTAGGCGAACCACCCGAGATGCCGTTTCGTCCCCGCACCCATCCCCTGACGCCCTGAGCGCTTGGCCCACCGAGCGCTTGGTGGACCAAGCACCGTGCTATGCTGACCACATGCCGAGCCAGCAGCGCCCCGCCGAAGCCCTGGGGCAGTTCCTCAAGACCCAGCGCCGGATCGCGAACCTGTCCATCCGCCAGCTGGCGAGCCTGGCCAAGGTCTCGAACCCGTACCTCAGCCAGATCGAGCGGGGGCTGTACCGGCCGTCCGCCGATGTGCTCAAGAATCTGGCCGATGCGCTGCAGATTTCCGCTCAATCGCTGTACTCGAAGGTCGGCCTCGTGGAACCGAATCCAGACGAGGACGTGATCCCGGACGCGGAGGAAGCCATCCGCATGGACCCTCGGCTTTCCCCCGAGCAGAAGGAAGCGCTCATCCGGGTGTATCGTAACTTCGTCGGCGGCGCTTGATCCACCAAGCGGCTCCGCTAGATGTACCAAGCGACCGCTTGACGGACCAAGCATATGCTTGGTAGACTTAGCACCGTCGAGAGGCCGGACCGACCGGCCTCCGGATGAAGGAGGACCCGCCCATGCAGACCACCACGCTGGCCACCAAGGCCCAGGACCAGGTCTACGCCGCCATCAAGCAGGTGCAGGACGTGGCGATCTCCGCCGTGTCCCAGGTGAGCGAGACGATCGGGAACGTGCTGCCCGAGGTTCCGCGGACGCCGCTGACCGAGCGCCTGCCCGACCCGACCGAGATCGTGCTCACGAGCTTCCAGTTCGCCGAGCAGATGCTCGAGACCCAGAAGGCCTACGCGCTGGACCTCCTGAAGGCCATGGCTCCCGTGACCGGCAAGCTCGTCCCGGCCGCGGGCCGGAAGCCCGTTCGCCGGACCACCAAGGCCAAGGCCTAGCAGCAACGGATGCAGCGATCCAGGCGGCACCGGGCGCGCTCGCCGAGCGGCGCCAATCGAAGAAGCCTCCGCCACGGCGGGGGCTTCTCGTCGTACCCGGTCGGATAAGCTGCGCTCGTGCTCGGTGAGCGGGAGGGTGTGGTTGTCGAGGTCCGTCCCCTCGACCTGCATGGCGTCGTGTACTCCGACGTGACCGTCACCTACTCCGACGGCTCCATGGAGCAGGCCCGGCTCGGGCCGGAGGCGGTTCCCGTGGATCTGCGGCCGGGCGAGCGGGTTCTCGCGACCCGGGCCGCCAACATGATCCTCTCCCTCCGGCGTCCGTAGCCGCCCCCGCCTCCCCGTCACATCTCCCGACGGGGGCCCGAGCGTATTCTTGGGCAACATGACCGAGCCCGAGGCCGCACGGGCATTCTCCAACGCCCTCCGGGAGCGGATCGAGGCGCGGTTGTTCGGCGTCGGGGGCGCCCTCAAGCTCGTCCTGGTGGGGATCCTCACGGACTCGCACGTCCTGATCGACGACGTCCCCGGCGTGGGGAAGACCACCCTCGTCCGGATGCTGTCGAGCCTGCTCGGGCTGAAGTTCGCGCGCGTGCAGTTCACGCCGGACCTCATGCCCTCCGACATCACCGGGACCTCGGTCCTCAACCTGAAGGCCCAGGAGTTCGAGTTCCGTCCGGGCCCCATATTCACCCAGATCCTCCTGGCCGACGAGATCAACCGGGCCACCCCGAAGACACAGGCGGCGTTGCTCGAGGCGATGCAGGAGCGCCAGGTCACCGTGGACGGGGTGACCTATCCGCTCCCGGACCCGTTCTTCGTGCTGGCCACGCAGAACCCCGTGGAGCTGGAGGGCACCTTCCCGCTCCCGGAGGCGCAGCTGGACCGGTTCCTCCTGCGGGTCCGGATCGGCTACCCGCCCGAGGAGGAGGAGGAACGGATCCTCATGCCGGGGCGGGAGCGGTCCATCGCGCCGACCGAGCCGCTGCCCGTCGAGCTCGGGCTCGGGGACCTTCGCGGGCTGGTGAACGAGGTGCGGATCGAGCAGCCGGTCCGCAGATACGTGGTCTCACTGGCCCGAGCCAGCCGGGGGCATCCCGACCTCCAGGTCGGCGCGAGCCCCCGGGCGGTCGAGCACATGGGCGACGCGGTGCGGGCCTGGGCCCTCCTGGCGGGTCGCGACTACGTCCTCCCCGACGACGTCAAGGCGTTGGCCGAACCGGTGTTCGCGCATCGACTCGTACCGAGCACCGACGCTCGAATCCGGGGACGCGGCGCCGAGGAGATCCTCCGGGAGGTTGTCGAGAGCGTCGAGGTTCCCGTGGAGTCGGGGCTCGGACCGCTGGGGCAGCGAGGTACGTAGCCACGGACTCCCCGCGGAGGCGGCAGATCGCGCTCGGGGTCGCGGTCGTGCTTGCCTTCGCCGGAACACTCGTTGCCAACGTCCCGCTGGTCTCGTGGGCCATCGGCGTCGGCGCGATGGCCGGCGCGGCGACGGTCTGGGCCATGAGGGCCTGGCGGGACGTCGAGGTGTCCGTGGGGTTCCGGCCCCGCCGGGCCTTCATCAGCGAGCCCGTCGAAGTCCTGGTCCATCTGGAGAACCGCAAGCGCCTCCCGCTCCCGCTCGTACGCCTGGGCGTGTGGCTGCCCGACGGCCTGGCGCCGGGCGATGGGGGAGGCCCGTCCACGATCCGGGGGTTCCGCCGGCGCCTGACGCTCCCCGGCCGGTCCGAGGTCGACCTCCACTTCCCGATCGAGCCGGAGCGTCGCGGGGAGTACCGGCTCCGGCTCGTCGAGATGGAGGTGTCCGATCCCTTCGGCCTGGCGCCGATCCACCGCGAGATCACGCCGTCCGAGGAGCTGCTGGTGCTCCCGGAGCCGCGCATCCAGATTCCACTGGAGGTCCGCCGCCGGCTCCCGTTCGGCGCCCCCGCGCCGTCGCTTCGGATGTACGAGCAGCCGGAGCGGTTCGCCGGCGTCCGTCCGTACGAGCCGGGGGATCCGCTCAACCGGATCCACTGGAAGGCCACCGCCCACGTCGGGGCCCTCCACACCAAGCTCTTCGAGCCGACCCGGACCGCGGACGTCGTCCTGCTTCTCGACCTGGCGGTGGGGGAGCCCTTCTGGGACTGCATCTACCCGGAGATCGCCGAAGACACCATCGGGTGGGCGAGCTTCCTGGCCCGGCAGGCGCTGACCTCCGGCTGGAGGGTCGGCCTGGTGGCGAACACGCACCTGTCGCGGGGGCGGGGTGCGCTGCGCGTTCCGCCCTCGTCGGCGAACGGGCACGAGGCGGCCCTGTTCGCCGCGCTGGCCAGGATGCCGAACGAGCCGACGTCCGATCTCGCGCCGGTGCTCCGTGACGTGGGGCGTGGGCTGGGCCGAAACGCGACCGCGGCCGTGATCGCCCCTCGGCCGGGGCCGTGGCTGGCCCAGGAGATCGAGGTGCTCCGGCGTCGGGGCGTCGAGGTCGTGTCGATGTCTCCCGTGGAGGCCCGGCTGGCGGAGGCCGGCAGATGAGCTCGCCGGCCAACCCCGACGTGGCGGCATGAGCTCGCTGGCCGATCGTCCGGGCATGGAATCGGTCCGAACGGAACCGGCCTCCCTGGAGGCTCGCAGCGTGCCGGCGGCGGTGCTGGCGGCGGTGGCCGAGAGCGGCCCCATCTTCCTTCCCCTGCGGTTCGTGGCCGAGCAGTCGGTCCTCGGAGCCAAAGGCGGGCCGCTCGACTCCTACCCCCTGTTCGTGGCGGTGTTCGCGGGTGGCGCGGCCCTGGCCACCGTGGGCCGGCGCTCGCGCGCGTTCGCGCCCGTCCTGGCCGTCGCGGCCATCGCGCTGGGCGTCGCCCAGGCCAGGACGTGGGGCGCGGGCGACTTCGGCGCGGTCGCCATCGCCGTCCTCCTCTCGCTCGCCGTCGGGGTCCGGGTCGCCACGCTGGCCCTCCGGGACTGGCGCGATCCCATCCACGTGTCGTTCGGCGTGCTCACGGGGGTGCTGTTGCTGGAGGCGGTCCTGGCGCAGGGCGGAGGTTGGACCTCGCTCGTCGCTCTGGTCACCCCCATCTTCTTCGTGGCCTCCCTCGGGTCCCGTGCCGCCAGTCTGCGGATCGGGGACGCCGAGGGATTACAGACGGGCGGACCGGCCGCCGGGCAGCAGT
This sequence comes from Actinomycetota bacterium, assembly GCA_030774015.1. Lineage (NCBI taxonomy): Bacteria > Bacillati > Actinomycetota > Actinomycetota bacterium. Next base: position 16,115 of record JALYLZ010000123.1, read on the forward strand.
GGGGCCGCATCCTGGCCGCGATGGCCGTCGGCGCGCTGGCGCTGCTCGGGGTGGCCGCGCTGCTCGGCGACCAGGCCCGGGCGTTGGAGCACCTGGGGCGGTTCATCCCACTCGCGGTGTATGGACTCATCTACGGGGCCACCGTGGTGGCGTCGGTGGTGCTCCGGCCGATCGGATGGATCCTGTCCAAGCTCGGATTCCACGTCGGGGCCATCCAGCAGCTGCTGCGCCACCTCCCCCGGTTCCGCCACCGCGCCGGCCACGCCCTGAACCAGTCGGGACCAAGCGGTGTGTCGCTCCGAGTCATCGGCCTGCTGGCGCTGGCCGGGATCGGCGCGCTCCTGGTGTGGCTGATCGTCCGGCAGCGGCGGTTGTGGATCCTTCAGGAGCGAGCCGAACCGGAGGCGCCGCCCGAGCTCTCCCGCCCGGTCCAGCCGGCCGTGGCGACCGGGCGAAGGAAGCGCCGCCCGCGGGGCGAGCTGCCGGACGACACGGTGCGCCGGCTCTACGCCGAGACCTTGCTCGCCCTCCAGTCGTGGGGGGCCGCCAGGCCGCCGCACCGGACGCCCGGGGAGTATCTCCGGGAGGTCACCGTGGCGATCCCCGCCTCGGCCCCGGGGTTCACCGCACTGACCCGGGCCTACGAGGACGTCCGGTACGGCAGCCGAGCCTTCGATCGGACGGCGCTCGACGTCCTGGAGGTCCAACGGGACTCGGTGCTGGAAGCGGTCCGCCGGGCGCCGCCCCCCGAGCGCGCCACTTCGCCTTCAGGGGAACGCTGAACTGGATGCCTCAGTGGCCGTGCCGCTTCGACACCACGATCAGCTGGAGTGCCTTCCTTCCCTGCACGGCCTGGTCCTGGGGCCGGATCACCTTGACGTCCAGCTGGTTCCTCTTTCCTCGGTCCGGTGCCGCGCCGCCCGGCTTGGGCGACGGGACCACGGCACCGGTCCCGTGCAGCTCGGCCACCAGGTCGTAGCCGTGCTCGCCGGAGGCCAGGTTCGACACGAGCTCCTCGAACGTCTTCCCGTCGCACCCGGGCCGGCTGCGACCGGGCCCGAAGAAGAAGCCGCCGCAGAAGGGTGGGTACCCGCCCCGGATCTCGAGCGAGCCGCCGCCCTGGAGCTCGGCGGGGATCTTGAACGCCACGTTCACGGTCCGGGTGGCGTCGGTGTCGCCGACCCCGAGCACGACCCGCAGGTGCACGGTCTCACCCGGCTTGACCGCGAGGCGCTTGTGCGAGTCGAACCCCGGCTGGAGCTTGCTGGAGGAGAGCACCTTGTTCACCGTGTAGTACTGGTGGTCCTGCGTGAGCGTCCCGGTCACGTCGACGCCGGTGAACGTGACCTCGCCGAACTGGTTGTACTGCAAGGACTCCAGCTCGCCGAGCAGCTGGAAGACGCTTTCGAACGTGACGTCGTAGGGGGAGAAGAACTTGTCGTCGCGACGCAGCTGGAACGGCTGGCCGTCCGGCCCCAACCCGGAGATGGTCCACTGGAGGGCGGACGAGCCGTCGCCGTAGCGGTCGAACGCCGCGATCTCCTCGTTCGCGATGCTGTACGCGGCGATGAGCGGGAAGTCGATGTAGAAGTTCCCGACCTCGAGGTCCTGGAGGACGTCCGTCTCGCCGTTTCGGGTCTTCGGGATGTCGGTGTTGGCGATGTTCGCCGTGACCGGGACGAGGGCCGGGATCTGTCCGTCCTGCCCGCGCACGCCGGCCTGACGGTCCTGGTCCACGGTGCCGGCGAGGCCGGTGAGGTTCGCGATCTTGAACCCGCCGTAGAAGCTGCTGGGATCCTTGACCACGGTCACCACGTCGGCCCCGTTCATGCCGAGCGTCGTGCCGCCGGTGAAGAAGAACGGGTGGCCGAACGCCATGACCTCGTCACCGCACACCGCGGTGGTGGTCCCGACCGCGTAGAAGCTGAAGTCGCCGTAGGAGAGCGCGGCCCCGAACGAGCTTCCCGGGACGAGTGCGGTCCCGCTCACGGAGCTCGGCGCCGACGCGGAGCCGCCGGCGAACACGACCGCCGAGACCTTGGACTTGCCCAGCCGGTTCTGGATCTTGCTCATGATCTTGCCGGAGAGGCTGGAAGCTCCCACGGAGACGGGGACGGGCTGGGCCGTCCCGGGGAACGCGTCCGCGGAGACGCCGGCCGCCCGCGCGGCGGCCACGTGCATGGCGTGGCTGAGATGGACCGGCCCCAGATGCGACAGCCGGCTGTGGAGCAGACCGGCGGGGGAGGGCCGGTCGGTGCCGGTTGGCGAGGACGGGTAGCCGAACTCGTCCACGATCGCCTGGCCCGGCGTGATCCCGATGATGGTCTGGTCCGCGGCGTAGAAGCCGAAGGACGCCGATCCCAGCAGCTCGCCCGAAACGTAGATCGGCGAGCCCGACATCCCGGCGACGATCCCGCCGGTGGCGTCGAGGAACGACTGAGGGCCGGTGATCTTCCCGAGGATGAAGTCGATCCCGGGCGCGATGCCGTTCGGCTGCACTCCCAGGACCTCCACGTCGAAGGAGGTGATGGTCTGGCCGTCGATCACGGTCTTCCCGGTCCCGGTGAGGCCCTGGTGGACGGAGCCGATCGGGTAGACGGCCGGGGGAGCGGTGCACGACCCCGCGGCGGGGGCGGGGGAAGCCTGGACGGCCAGCGTCCCCACCAGGGCCACCGCAATCATGGCGCCCTGGTACCCCTTTCGTTGGAACCTCGTCCGGACGCGACGAGACAGGCGCTTGATCGGGTTGCTGGACAAAGGAACCTCCCCCTTTGCGAGGTGCTGAGCCTATGGGCTCGCAATAGGACGCCGCAAGGGGGGCTGCGGTTCCGCCGCCGGGGGGCCGGTTTCGGCCACGAGGCCGTTTTGGCGCTCTACGGGGGAGTTTGGACGGGATCTGGCGCGGGTATCGGAGAGGAACGCGGGCATCCGAAACGGGGCCGGCACACGGTTCCGACCCCTTCCGTCCGCCCACTGGAGGCAACCCAATGAACAAGATCGCCATTCGGAGGCGACTGATCGAGCAACAGAAGCGACTTCTGTCCATCAGGGACGCCGTATCACTGGAGACCCTGGCGGACGGTTCCCAGGCCGAGTCCGTGGGAGACCCGTCCGGCGCCGACCAGCACATGGCCGACGCCGGCACCGAGACGTTCGAGCGGGAGAAGGACTACTCGATCCTCTCGGGGGTCGAGGCAGAGCTCGCCGACGTGGAGCGGGCGCTCCGGCGGCTGTCCGAGGGCACCTACGGGACGTGCGAGGCGTGCGGCCGCCCGATCGGGATGGCCAGGCTCGAGGCCCGCCCCGCCACCCGGTTCTGCATCGAGGACCAGTCGCGCGTGGAGCGCGAAGTTCGTACCGCCTGAGCGATGGACGCGGGCACCCTCGCTCGGGCGGTCGTCTTCCCACCGGCTCGCTCCGGGCCATCGGGGCCCGATCGACGGGGACGCCGAGGTCAGCCGGTCAGCCGAACCGGGACGCCAGGAAGCGGTACAGCTGCGGGAACGTGCCCTGGAGACGGGCGGGGACGGCCATCCACCGCGGCGCGTAGACCTCCTGCTTCCCGGTCCTGATGGCCCGGATCACCGCTACAGCCACCAGCTCCGGCTCGCTCGGCCGGGGAAACGACCGGTCGTAGGGGCGGCCTCGCCGTTCGAAGAACGGCGTCTCGATCACGCCCGGTGAGACCACGCCGACGCTGACGCCCGAGCCGCGGAGCTCGTCCCGCAGGCTCTCGGACAGCGTGATCAGGGCGGCCTTCGTGGCCGCGTACACGGCCTCCTCGCCGACGCCGACGTGCCCGGCGATGGAGGACACGTTCACGATGGCGCCGCGCCGGCGCTGCACCATGTCCGGAAGGACCGCCCGGACCAGGCGGATGGGCGCCAGCAGGTTCACCGCCACCAGGCGCTCGGCGTCCGCGGGGTCCATCTCCTCGAACCGGCCGGCCCACCCTTCGCCCGCGTTGTTCACCAGCACGTCGATCGCGCCGACGGCATCGCGGGCCTCCTGGACGGCCCGGCCCAGGGCGTCGGGGTCGGTGAGGTCAGCCACCACTGCCGTCCCGGAGGTCCGGGCCGCCACCTCGTCGAGGGCGGGCCGTGAACGGCCCAGGGCGACGATCCGGGCGCCTGCGGCGGCCAGGCGCAGGGCGGTGGCGCGGCCGATGCCGCTCGAGGCGCCGGTGACGAGGCAGCCCGCTCCGCGAAGGTCCATGGGCCGTATTTCACACCGGACGCCGGCCGGCCGCGACGCCCCACGTGCTACACAGTGCACGTGGGGACGATCGAGGGACTCCTGCTGGACGTCGACGGAGTCCTCACCGAGGTCTGGCGGCCGCTCCCCGGGGCCGGAGCTGCGCTCGCGGCGTTGCGGGAACGCGGGCTTCCGTTCCTCCTGGCCACGAACACGACCACCCACACACGAGGGGACCTGGCGACCCTGCTGGCCGAGGCCGGACTGGAGGTCGCACCCCGGGAGCTGGTCACCGCGACCGTGGCGGCGGGCGAGCACCTGCGGGCTCGCCACCCGGGAGCGCGGGTGTTCCTGCTCGGAGGGCGGGCCGCCGCCGAGGACCTCGGACGGGTCGAGCTGGTGGAGGACGGTGCCGGCGTCGTCCTGGTGGCCGGGGCCGACCCCACGTTCACGTGGGAGAACATGACCCGGGCCTTCCGGATGCTTCGCGCCGGCGCCGCGCTGGTGGCCATGCACCGGAATCCGTCCTGGACCCCCGCCGCGGGCCTGATGATGGACTCGGGTCCGTTCATCGCCGCCCTGGAGCGCGTGACGGGCGTCGAGGCCACCGTGACCGGGAAGCCGCCGCCGGAGTTCTTCCGGTTGTGTGTCGAGCGACTGAGCGTGCCCCGCGAGCGGGTGGCGATGGTGGGGGACAACCTGGTGTTCGACGTGCTGGCGGCCCAGGCCTGCGGTCTGCGAGGCGTGCTGGTGAGGACCGGCGTCTTCGACCAGCGAACGCTGGCCGGGGCGTCCGTGAGGCCGGACCACGTGATCGACTCGATCGCGGACCTGGCCGAGCTTCTCGACGCCGGCTGATCAGCCGGTGAGCTGGGCGGTGAGCTGGGCTGCCAGCTCCGCGGGCTCGGACACCGGTCGCTGGCAGGCGAACCGCTCGCACACATAGGCGGCGGCCCGGCCATCCAGCATGGTCCGTCCGGCCAGCAGCGGAACGCCGTCGCCCGCGCCGGGCCCGCCGGCCGCGAGGACCACGTGGGGTAGGAACCGTTCCCATACCTGCGACGCCAGGGCGCGCGTGTCCTCGGCCCCGGCGTTCCCCACGATGGCGACCTCTCGCGTCGGCGCGAGGTAGAAGTCCAGGGCCGACAGCGCGTACCCGAAGCCGGTGGGAGCCCGGGCCAGGTGGTCCCGGACCAGGCGAAGCGCCGAGACGGCGGCGCGTTCCAGCTCGGCGTCGCCGTAGACCAGCGCCAGTCGCTGGAGCACCAGCGCCGCCGCCGAGTTCGCCGCCGGGACGGCGTTGTCGAACAGCTCCTTCGGCCGGACCACCAGCTGCTCGGCGTCCGAGCCCGTCTGGAAGAACCCGCCGCCGTCCGGGTCGTGGAACAGGCGGATGAGGTCCCCGGCCAGCGCGCGCGCCTCGGCCAGCCACCGGAGGTCGAGCGTGGACTCCGACAGCACGAGGCAGGCCTCCGCCATCAGCGCGTGGTCGTCCGCGTAGGCCGGCCCCCCGGCCCGGCCGTCCCGCCACGCCCGAAGCAACCGGCCATCGTCGCGCCGAAGACGCGTCAGGACGAACTCGGCGGCGGCGACCGCCGCGTCCAGGTATCGGGGTTCGCCCAGGGCGCGGCCGGCTTCGGCGAGGGCGGCGATGGCCAGCGCGTTCCAGGCGGCGAGGACCTTGTCGTCGGTGGCCGGGCGGACGCGCTGCGAACGCTCGTCGAACAGGTGAGCCCGTGCCTGCCCGACCTGGCGGGCCAGCTCGTCCTCGTCCATGCCCTCCTCGGCCGCCACCGCGGAGAGCGGCAGCGGCGTCCACAGCACGTTGGTGCCCTCCCAGTTCCCGGAGGGAGTCGCGCCGAAGTACGCCGCCACGGCCTGGCCGGCCAGCTCCTGAAGCTGGTCGTACGGCCACACGAAGAACTTCCCTTCCTCGCCCTCGGAGTCGGCGTCCTGCGAGGAGAAGAAGCCGCCCTCGGGATGGTGCATCTCCCGCAGGAGGTAGTCGAGGGTCTCCGTGGCCACCAGGCGGTAGCGGTCGTGGCCGCTGACCTGCCACGCGTGCAGGTACAGCCGGGCCAGCTGGGCGTTGTCGTAGAGCATCTTCTCGAAGTGGGGGACGTGCCACCGCCCGTCCACCGAGTACCGGTGGAACCCCCCGCCGACCTGGTCGTACATCCCACCCGCGGCCATCCGGTCGAGCGTGGTCTCGACCATCTCCAAGGCACCCGGGTACCGGCGGAGGTGGGCCCGGAGCAGGAACTCGAGCGTCATGGGCTGCGGGAACTTGGGAGCCCCGCCGAACCCGCCCCATGTCCGGTCGAAGGCTCGGACCAGCCCCGCGAACGGGTCCCGGAGGGCGTCCTCCGAGAGCGGATCGTCCGACTCGCGGGCGGCGGCCATCCGGCCGATGGCGGCGGTGAGCTTCTGGCCCTGCTGCGTGAGCTCCTGGCGACGGTTCCGCCAGGCGTCGGCCACCGCTTCCAGGACCTTGCGGAACGCCGGGAGCCCGTGGCGGTCCTCGTTCGGGAAGTACGTGCCGCCGTAGAAGGGATGGCCGTCCGGGGTCAGGAACACCGTCATGGGCCATCCGCCCGACCCGGTCATGGCCTGGACCGCGTCCATGTACACCGCGTCGAGGTCGGGGCGCTCCTCCCGGTCGACCTTCACACAGACGAACCCGTCGTTCATGAGCGCGGCGGTCTCGGGGTCCTCGAAGGATTCCCGCTCCATGACGTGGCACCAGTGGCACGCCGCGTACCCGATCGACAACAGGATGGGCCGGTCCTCGGTGCGGGCCCGCTCCAGGGCCTCGGGCCCCCACGGGTACCAGTCCACGGGGTTGTGGGCGTGCTGGAGCAGGTAGGGGCTGGCCTCGCCGGCCAGACGGTTCGCCATCCCGGACAGTGTCTCGCTTCGGGGCGTCACGCGACATCGCCCTGCGCACCGGGTGCCCGCCGGAGGCCCGGCGTCGCGGTGGCCAGCTCATGCGAATGGACGACGACACATGCCCCGGGGGTGTGGTATTCCCCGCCTGACGGGTGACACGCGCATGGGCCGAGTGGGGGATGTAGTGGCGCCGATCGCGCTACTGGGCGTGCAGGAGGGCCGGTTCGCCTGGGGGCTCCTGGGCCTGGTCCTGTTCGCCCTGGTACTTGTCGCGGTGGCGGTGATCCTGGCGGTCGTGGCCCTCCGGCGGAGCCGGCGGGCGTTGTCGGCGGTTTCAGCGATCGTCTCCGGAGGGTTCCAGCCCGAGCTCACAGCCGAAGCGATCGCGCGGGAACCGGCTGCCGAGCCTCCGACCCGCATCCTGCCGTCCGAGCCCGAGCTGGCGCCTGCGGGCGAGGAGCTCGAGGCGCCCGAGGCCGACGAGCCCGAAACGGAGCGCGCGGACTTCTCGGCGGCGGAGCCGGGAGCCGGTGAGGCGGCTGCCCCGACGTTCGAGGCTCCGCCGTCATCTCCGCGCGGAGGCCCAGCCGAGGGGATCCTCTGCGAGTGCGGGCACGCCAAGGGCGATCACCACCGGCTGACGGCTAGCAAGTGGATGTGCCTGGCCGACGTGGTCCCCGCGTGCCAGTGCCGGCAGTTCGTCCCGCAGCGGAACGAGACGGCCAGCCTGGTCCGGTC
>JALYLZ010000124.1 GCA_030774015.1 Actinomycetota bacterium
TCCTCCGCCACCAGGACGTGCGGTCCCGGGCCGGTGGGTCCGGCGGACCGTTCGCCGCGAACGAAGGCCGCGGCCCGCCGGGCGACCTGCCGGATGTCCGCGGCCCGCTCCCGCAGCACGGGGTCCCGCAGGGCCTCCATGGCCGCGGCGTGGTGCTCCGCCACCGACGCGATCGCGATCTCGGGATCCGTTCCCGAACCCACCAGATGACCGACCTCGTCGCGCAGGACGGGGTCCTCCGCGATGAGGGCGCCGACGGCGATGATGTCGGCCTCCTCGGCGTGTCCCCCGTCGCGCAGTCGGGCCGCCGCCGCGGTCAGGTCGCGGGCCACGGCGTCGAAGGCCTCGTCCACACCGACGGACGAGCTTCCGTTTCCGTTGGAGGCTCCGCCACGCCGGCCCGAGGCCGTCCAGACCGTGCCCGAGGCCACCCCCCCGGAAGCGGGGACGCCCCGGAACACCCGGCCGGTCACGGCTGGAATCGGCGCGCCACCCGCTCCAGCGCGGCGAAGACCAGCGCGGTCGAGGTCGCGCCCGGGTCCTGATGACCCACGCTCCGGGGCCCCAGATAGGAGGCCCGACCCTTCCTGGCCTGGAGCGGGATCGTGGCCCGCATCCCCTCCTCGGCTGCCTCGCGGGCCCGGGCCGTCGCCGCGGTGAGCGAGCCGCCGGCGTCCAGCTCGCCCGCGAACGCCGCCACGGCCGGAGCGAAGGCGTCCACCATGGTCTTGTCCCCCGGCGTCGCCGCGCCCAGGCGCTGCACCCCTTCCAGGCCCGCCCGGAGCGCCGACAGGAGCTCGCCGGGACCGAATTCCTCCTGGTCCCCGAGGTCCTTGCCGGCCTCCCGGAACGCCGTTCCGTACAGCGGGCCGGCCGCCCCTCCCACCGTGGAGATCAGGGTTCCGCCCACGGTGGTCAGGACCTTGCCGGGAGGTGAGCTCTCCGCCGCGGCCAGCTTCGAGACCACGGCGGAGAACCCTCGCTGCATGTTGACGCCGTGATCGGCGTCCCCGATGGCGGCGTCGAGTTGGGTGAGGTGGTCGCGCTCCACCTCGACGGCCGAGGCGATCTCCTCCACCCAGCTTCGAACGAACGCGGCATCCACCGGCCTGGTTCCTCCGATCCCCGCCTGCGACTGCGCTAGGCGCCCCATCGTAGCGCGGGGGTCCGGACCGGCGCGTCCCACAGCTTCGTCAGCTCGTCGTCCAGCTTGACCAGCGTCAGCGAGTAGCCGGCCATGTCCAGGCTGGTCACGAAGTCGCCCACCAGGCTGCGGGCGATCCTCACGCCCCGCCCTTCCAGGATCTTCGCGACCTCGGCGAACACCACGTACAGCTCGATCTGGGGCGTGCCGCCCATGCCGTTCACGAATACCAGGGCGTCGTCCCCGCGGGCGAAGGGGTAGTCCTCGAGGATGGCGTTCGCGGCGATCTCGACCAGCTCGGATGCAGGCCCGATCTTGCGCCGGACGCGACCCGGCTCCCCGTGGATGCCGATGCCGAGCTCGATCTCGTCGTCCCCGAGGTCGAACGTGGGCGTGCCCGCGGCCGGCGTGGTGCCGGAGGTGAGGGCGGTGCCGAAGCTGCGGGCCCGCTCGTTCACCTTCCTGGCCACCGTGGCCACCGAGCCCAGGTCCCCGCCAGACTCGGCCAGGGCGCCGGCGACCTTCTCCACGATGGGCGTGGCCCCGGTCCCCCGGCGGCCCGCCGTGTACAGGCTGTCCTCCACCGCCACGTCGTCGTTCACCAGGACCGACTCCACCTTCACGCCCTCGTCGGCGGCGAGCTCCGCGGCGAGCTGGAAGTTCATGACGTCGCCGGTGTAGTTCTTGACGATGTGGACCACACCGGCCCCGCCGTCCACGCCCTGGGTGGCCGCCAGCATCTGGTCGGGAACCGGAGAAGTGAACACCGCCCCCGGACAGGCCGCGTCCAGCATCCCCATGCCCACGAACCCACCGTGCATGGGCTCGTGGCCGGAGCCACCGCCCGATACCAGGGCCACCTTCCCCGGCCTGGGCGCGTCGCTCCGGTACACGATCTGCTTCTCCACGTCCACCCGGAGCTCCGGGTGCGCCGCCGCCATGCCCCGCAGGGCGTCGGTGACGACGTCCGCCGGGTCGTTGATGAGCTTCTTCATGCTCTCCTCCTTGGCCCCAGGCCCGACTACCGGACCGCGTGGCTCTCTGTGGTGGCTTCCTTCAGCGTGAGCTCGATGTCCGCCGCGTGCCGGGTCTTGGTCTGGGCGATGGCCACGTACGCGAGGGCCGCCAGCACACCGCCGCCGAACTCGCCGATCAGGTAGCCCCAGATCTGGCTCCACTTCACCGCTCCCCCGAAGGCCTGGAGGATCAGCATGGGCCCGAACGTCCGGGCCGGGTTGATGGAGGCGCCGGTCACCGGCCCGACCACGATGATCGCGGCGAACACCACGAACCCGATGACCAGGCCCGCGTAGCCGGCCGGGGCGCGCTTGTCGATGACCCCGAACACCGTGAACACGAGGATCCCGGTGCCGATGGCCTCCGCGAAGATGGCCCGGCCGTAGCCGACGGTATCCGGGTTGAACGCCGCCACCCCCAGGCCGAGGTCCTTGGCCTGGGAGCCCAGCGTGGCCAGGATGGCCAGCGAGCCGAGGATGGCCCCGATGGCCTGCGCCGTGATGTACGGCGCGACGTCCTTCCACGGGAACTTGCCCGTCACCGCCAGCGAGAGAGTGACCGCCGGGTTGATGTGGCAGCCCGAGATGTGCCCGAGCGAGTACACCATCGCGATCACGACCATGGCGAAGGCGAACGAGATGACCCCGAGGTCCGCCATGGTGAACGGATGGTTGCCGCCGTGTGCGAGCAGGAGCGTGGCCGGGACCGAACCGACCCCGATGAAGACGAGGAATCCGGTCCCGAACACTTCCGCCAGGAGCTTCTGACGGTAGGAGTTCTCTTCCATGGACTGCGGCGCGTCGGTCACGGCAGGCCGTGGCGTGGCGCGCTCTCACCCCCTTCCGGCTCTCGAGAGCCGGATCGCCGGGAGGGGCGTTCGCCCGTTCTCCCGTCGAGGACCGGCCCTGATCCTGGGCGGCCCGCCGCCGCCCTCACATCTTGTCCGTTGTTCGACGATACCGAACAACGTTCGGGAACCATACTGCCGGCCTGCCCGGGTTGTCAAGACGGATGTTCGCCACACACGTGCGGTGGCCGGTCGTGAGGGAACACGCGGCGCTGGCCCTGGTCGGACCAGGTGGTGATCGACGCGGCGCCCAGGGGGCTTCCGGCCTATGGCGTCACGGTCGCGTAGTCGACCTCCAGGTTGAAGGGCTGGGGCGGGGCGAACCCGGTCCAGGTGATCCCGCACCAGTCGTTCGTGGACACCTGGCCGTTGTAGTCGCCGATGAACGGCCGGAACCCGGTGCTGCTCGAGCTGCTGGGGACGCCCCACTGCGAGGGGTCGAAGCCCTGCGGCGTGACCCGAGCGGTCCGCCACGTCGCGCCGCCGTCCGAGCTGGTGGCGAAGGTCAGGTCGACGAGCTGGTTGGCGCTGTAGCTCCGATCGTAGAACGAGACGTCGATGCGCCCGTTGGGGGCGATGGTGAGCTCGTTCTCGAAGCGGTCGCCGTTGGCCGGTGCGACGGCGGCGGGCGCCTGAGCCACCGTGAGGTCGGGACGGAGCGACGTCAAATAGATCTGCGCGTAGGTGCCGCGGATGTCCGGGAAGGCGACGTCGAGCCGGTCGCGGACGGGGTCGAACGCCGGCGCCGGATAGGTGCCGCCGGCCCGGAACTGCCCGCCCGAGATGTTGAAGCAGTACGGCGGGAACACGCACACGGGGTTCTGGAGCGTCGCGAACTGGACGGGCGCCGACCAGGCCGTCCCGCCGTCGGTCGACTTGCTCACGTACAGCGCGGTGCCCTTCCCGCCCTGGATGCCGTTGTCGAAGGTCAGGTAGGCGTCGCCGTTCGGGGCGGTGACGATGCGCTGGTCCTGGTTGTTCCGCACGTTGCCGGCGGTGACCTGCGACACGGTGAAGGTCGCCCCTCCATCCCGGGACACGGCCACGTTCACCGGCGAGTGCGTCCCCTGGCCGTTGAACTGCGCCCACGCCACGTAGACGGTCCCTTCGTACGGGCTGGTGGCGCTGGTGTCCAGGTGGAGGTTCTCGTGGTCCGGGAACTGCCCGTTCGATCCCTTGCTCACACCGTTGCCGTTGAACGTGGAGACCTTGGCCAATCCCGTGGACTGCCAGGTCAGGCCGCCGTCGGTGGACCGGTTCAGCAGGAGCGCGATCTGGTACGGCGAGGTGAAGTTGAACGCCTGGCAGACGTAGTACGCGGTCTTGCCGTCCGGCGAGAACGCGATGGTGGGGTCGCCGCCGGCGTCGTAGGCGCCCGTTCCCGGGACGTTCGGGTCGTTCGTGTACTTCGTGATCCCGGGGAGGAACCCGTTCGGCAGCGTGGGGGTCCACGTCTTGCCTCCGTCGAGCGACGTGTTCACGCCGCACCCGTCGTTGTAGTTCCAGTCGTTGTTGCCGGTGATCAGGTTCTGGTGGTTCGCGGGGTTCACCGCGAGGGGCGTCTCGTTCTGCGAGGTCTGGTCGCGGGAGACGTCGACCACCTTGGAAACGGTGATGTGGCCTCCGGCCTTCGCCGCCGTGCTGCGGCCTCCGGCTGCCCAGGCCGGGGCGGCGAACGCCGCCACGATGAACAACGGGATCAGCACGCGTGAGATGGGCCGCACGGGTTCCCCTTTCCTTGCCGGTGATGACGGAGCGGACGAGGGGCAACCATACCGCCGGTTTCCTCGATACGTGCGCTACATTCGCGGGGTGTCCGGCCCTGCCGCCACCGCCGCCCGCGGGTTGACCGGATGGCTGGGCCGCGAGGCCGTCGACCTGCTGGTGGCGGCGGCGAGCCTGGTGGCGGGCGGGATCGTGGCCGGCGAGTTCCTGTCGGTCTACGCGGCGAAGGGGTTCGCCAGCCCGGTCGCCAGCGACACGCTGAAGTACATCTGGCGGAGCGACCTGGCCGGGGTCCTGGGGCTCGGTGCGATCCAGCGGGTCCCCGCGGGGACGACCGTGAACGCGGACCGTCCGGCCTTCCCGGTGCTGGCGTCGATCCTGCACGCCGCGTCCGGCACGCCGGCGCTCCGGCTGGCGTTCGTGGTGGCGCCCGTGGCGGCCGTCCTGATCGGACTGGCCGCCGGAGCCCTGGCCGTGGACGGGTTGGGCGAGCCGGCGTGGAGCCGTCCCGTGTACGGGCTGGCCGTGGGCGGATCGGTCAACGTCGCGCTGATGTCGCTGGGCTACCTCGACAACCTCCTGGTCGCGGCGGTGGTCCTGGCGTGCGGGACGTGCGCGCTGGCGTCGGTGGACGGGCGGGGAGGGGGCGTGGCGGCGAGCCTGCTGCTGGGGGGGGCCGCCACCATCCACTGGGCCTTCGCCGCGGTGTTCGCCCTGGTCCTGCTGGGCCTGGCCGTGGTGCTGGTTCCGGAGTCGCTCCGGGCTCGTCGCGGAGGCGGAGGGCTCCTGCGGTCCCCGTCGGCGCGGCTGCTGGGGATCACCGCCGGCGGCGCGGCGGCCGGTGGCGCGCTGCTGCTGCTCGCCCCATCGCTCCCCCAGCGCCCCCTGGGAGGCCGGAACGTGTTCCTGAAGAAACTCCGGCTGGACGGCCCCGCGTATCGCTTCCAGGCGTTCGGGCCGGCCGCCGGGGCCGGGGCGGTGGCGACGGCCTTCCCCGCGACGCCCCGCCGGCTCCGAGGGCTCGCCCTGCTGCTGGTGTGGGCGCTGTCCGCGCCGGCCGCCGTGGTCGCCCTGCACGCCGGATTCGGGGCCCCCGCCCACCGGCTCATCGCGTTCGCGCTGGCCATCCCGGTCCTGGTCGCCGGCCTGGTGGTCGCCGTGGCCCGGGCCGCGGGCCACGTGCGATGGGTGGGCCGGCCGCTCGGGGCCGTGGTCGTCCTGGCGGCGCTGGCCGGGCTCGCCCTGCTCGCGCACGGCGTGTGGTTCGACCGGGCCCACCCGGTGTGGGATGTCTACCCGCTCCGCACCTACCCGGCCACCCAGGAACAGGCCACCGCGCAGGCTCGGACCGCCGGCTCGTACCTCCGGCGGTACGGCTCCGGCCGCCCGGTGGTGTTCGTGGTCCAGCCCTCCCCCACGGGGAACTCCCTCGCGGTCGGCGTGGCCGCCGCGGGGATCATCCGCGACGCCCTGCCGCCCCAGGACATCCTGACCACCGCATTCTTCCTGGGACGGGTGGAGGACCTCCTGGCGGGACGGCCGACCATCGAGCCCGCGAACCGGCGATTCGACCGAGTCGCCCTGAGGTTCTGGGCAGGGGTCCAGGAGGTGGGCCCACATCCCATCGTCATCGAGCTGGCCGCGTTCAACCCCTCCCCGGCCGCTGGGCGGACCGCGGTGCCCGGCCACGCGATCAGCCCCGGGGTCCTCGTCGTGGAGGGTCCACAACCGGCGGCGGAGCTGCCGGCGGCAGCGACACCGAGGCGCCCCTCCACCTTCGGCCTCGCCGTGCTCGTCCTGGGGATCGTGGCGGGGCTGGCGGGGGCGGGCTCGGGGTGGGCGGCGGCGCTCGTTCCGGGCGGATGGCTCGCCAGGGCATCGCTCTCCCCCGCCCTCGGCCTGGTGGTCCTGTCGATCGCCGGGCTCCTGGCCGACCGGGCCGGTCTGCGGCTGGGCGGGGGCGGAGGCGTCGCTGTGCTGGCGGTCTCGACCGCCGCGGGATGGGCGCTGGCGGTGGGCCGCCGAAGGCTCAGCGATGCGCGCGAGTGAACATGGCGACGAAGTCGCGCTCGTCCGGGACCAGGTAGCGGTCCGGCGAGCGGGCCATGTCCGGAAGCAGCTTGAACGGATCCACCCCGAGCTGGCTCTTCGGATCCGGCCGGTAGTAGTTGAACGAGGTCCAGTCGGTGTTGATGTCGAGCTCCATGGCCCGCACCGCTCCGGCGGCGGCCAGGACCCGGGCCAGGGACGCCACCGACATCCCCGGGCCGGCCGCGTACAGGAGCCCCCCGTTCCGATCGACCCCCACCCCGGAGCGCCACACCAGGAGCTGGTTGCCGAGCGTCGCTCCCCACACCGCGATGGAGTCCTGGCTCAGGCCGGGCACCGGGCGACCGTGGTCCACGATCAGGGACAGGTTCTGGCGGACCGACGCCACGTTCGGTCCCATCGTTGCGTCGCGGCCCCACTTCGCCACGGTGGCCGTCCCGCCCTCGTAGATGACCAGGGACGCCTCGCCGTTCAGGAGGGGCGCGGCCGATCGGCCGTTCGAGTAGTAGCCGCCCCGCGAGTCGCTCAGCTTGAATCCGGAGTTGAACGTGGCCGCGAGGGTAGTCCGCCGCGGTAGCGGCACCTCCGCGCCCCACGGCCACCCGCTTCCACCGGGTTCCTGGGTCCCGGCGACCAGCACGGCCCGCAGGAGCTTGGTGTCCATCCACGCCACCCCCGCCACCAGGCTGGTGTGGACGCTGTCCGGCCGGAGGGAGGTCGTGTACATGGCCGGGATGCCGTCCACGGTCCGTCCCGTCGCACGCCACACGCCCTCCCGCTTCAGGTGAGGCGACGCCAGCGGCGTGACGTCTGCGGGCCGGGGGAGGTGGGGAGGAAGATGCCGCGTTGCCGGCAGCTGGCCCGACCCGCCGCGGAACACCCCGGCGCCACGTGGAAGCCCACCCGGCGGGGTCCCGCCCACCGGCGGCTTGTGCCACGAGTACCACCACCGCTCGATTCGCACCACCAGCCCGCGGCCCCCGTGGTCGCTGATCCATTCCACGGTCCGCGCCGTCCAGGGGGCGCTGCCCGGCGCGGTCAGGGCTCCGACGTAGGACCACCCCACCGGGACCAGCACCACCACCAGCACGATGGCGGCGATGCGGCGGAGGCGCCACCGTCGGCGGCGCCCGCGGCGACCGACGCGCTTCGGCGTTCCCGGCGCCGCAGGAGGAGCCTCGGGCCCCGCTTCGGTCTCCGAGGAGGCCGTGGTGCGCTCGGTGGTGCTCATGCGGTCAAACCTCGATTCGCCGGAACACCGGCCGGGGAAGGTGACGGAGCCCGAACATCGCGACTCGGAGCGCCGGCGGCACCCATACCGTGTGCGCGTCGCGCCGCAGGCCCTGGACGACGGCCCCGGCAACCTCCTGCGGAGTCGTGGAGAGCGGTAGAGGCTTACGGCCGGCGGTCATCTTGGTGCGGACGAAGCCGGGCCGGACCACCAGCACGTGCACGCCAGTCCCGGCAAGCCGGTCCCCGAGGCCCTGGGCGAACGCGTCCAGTCCGGCCTTGGACGCCCCGTACACGAAGTTCGACTTCCGGGCCCGCTCGCCCGCCACGGACGACAGGACCACGATCGAGCCGTGCCCCTGCTGCACCATGCGGCCGGCCACCGGAATCAGCACCGACACCGCGCCCAGGAAGTTGGTGGCCATGACGTCCAGGGCGGCCTGGGGGTCGCGCTCCGCCGCCTCCTGGTCGCCCAGGACCCCGAACGCCACCAGGACCACGTCGAGGTCGCCGAAACGCTCGAACACCGCGTCCACGAAGCCCGGGTGGCGCTCGTAGTCGCGGGCATCGAACTCGAGCGCTTCCACCCGTGTCGCCCCCCGGCCGCGAAGGTCGTGGACGGCGGGCTCGAGGCGCTCGGGCTTCCGCGCCGCGAGGACCACGGTGCGCGTGCGGTCCGCCACCATGGCCCGGGCCGTGGCCAGCCCGATGTCCGAGCCGCCGCCCAGCACCAGCAGCGACTGCATCGATCCCAGGCCGTCCCTCATGTGGCGGCCGCCGCCCGCGGGCGGGCCCGGACAGGTGCAGCCGGCCCGCCCACGTCGCTCAGGCCCAGCCTCCGGTCCAGGTCCGAGCGTAGGACGTGGCCCGGGTCCAGCCGCGCTCGCACCTCCCGCCATCGGTCGAGCTCCGGGTACATGGCGCCGAGCAGCTCCGGCCGCAGCCGGGCGTCCTTGGCCAGGTACACCCGCCCGCCGGCCTCGGCCACCATGTCGTCCAGCCGGTCCAACGTCGGGCCCAGCTCCGGCGCCGACGCTGGGATGTCGAGGGCGAGGGTCCACCCGGGAACCGGGAACGAGAGCATCCCGTGGCCGGGGCCGAAGCGTTTCAGCACGCCGAGGAACGACGGGCAGTTCGCGGCCGACAGCAGCTCCAGAGCGGCGCGGACCGCGTCCTCCCGTCCGAACGGCACCACGAACTGGTACTGCACGAAGCCTCGTGGCCCGTACAAGCGGTTCCACGACCCCACGGCGTCCAGCGGATGGAAGAAGCCCGACAGCGGCTGGAGGCGGCCGCGCTCCAACCGCGGGGCCTTCCGGAACCAGGCCTCGTTGAAAACCCTGGCCGTGGCCGGTCGCAGGAGCCCTGATGGGACCAGGGGAGGCACCTCGGCGCTGTGGCGGGGCGCGAACCGCAACGGATCGCGCCGGTCCTTCGGCGACAGTTCGTCGAGGCCCGCGTGGTCGCCCCGGGCCAGCACCCCCCGCCCCAGGTGGCGTCCGCGGGCCAGGCAGTCGATCCAGGCCACCGAGTACCGGTACCGGTGGTCGCCCTCTTCCATGCGCGCCATCAGGTCGTCCAGGTCCGAGGCCCGGTCGGTGTCCAAGCGGAGGCGCGAGGTCTGCACCGGCAGGAGCCGGAGGGTGGCCTGCACGATCACCCCCGTCAGGCCCATGCCGCCGGCCGTGGCCCGGAAGGCCCCGTCCTCCGAGCCCCGCGTCACCGTGACCGGCCCCCCGCCCGGAGCCAGCAGGTCCATGGAATCGACGTGGTCGGTGAACCCGCCGTCGACGTGGTGGTTCTTGCCGTGGACGTCGCTGGCGATGGCTCCGCCGACGGTGACTTGGCGGGTGCCCGGCGTGACCGGCATGAACCAGCCCCGGGGAACCAGCGCGCGCATGAGCGTGTCGAGGCTGGTCCCGGCGCCGACCGTGACCCGACCCGCGGCTAGGCCCGAGGCCAGGTCTGTGGGGGCGTCCGCGGTCTCGAGGCCACCGAGCCCAGACAGCAGCACCACCCGGCCGCCCGCGTTCTGGGCGGCGTCCCCGTAGCTCCGCCCCAGCCCCCGTGCGATCAGGCCTCGGAAGCCGGCCGTCTCGACCAGCCGCTCCAGGTCGGCCATGGTTCGGGGCCGGTGGACCTCCGCGAAGGTCGGGGCGGTCCGCCCCCACCCCGACAGCAGCCGACCCTCGCCGCCGTCCCCCGCGCCGCGCGCCAGGCCGTCAGGGCCCAAGGTAGACCCCGCACACGAACAGCCCGAGCCACAGCAGCGCCAGCACCTGGAGCGCCCGGTCGGCGAGCAGCAAGTCTTCCGGCGATTCGCCCTGCCCCGATTCGAGGAGCAGGCCGTAGCGCAGCAATGCGAGCACGAACGGGACGATGGAGAGCTTGCCCCACGGGAAGTCCAGGTCGGCCTGGGGCCGCGAGAACGCCCACAGGCAGTACGCGGTGATCGCGACCGCGGCGCCGGTCATCCACACGAACCGGAGGAACTCCACCGTGTACGGCACGAGCGTGGCCCGGGTCGCTCCGGTCCGCGAGCCGCCGGCTCGGAACTCCGCGAAGCGCTTGCCCGCCACCACCAGCAGCGAGGCGAACGACGTCAGGATGAGGAACCACTGCGAGAGATGCACCGAGGCGACCAGGCTCCCGGCCACCGCCCGGACGATGAACCCTGACGCCACCACGCCCATCTCGACGACCGCCACCCGCTTCAGCCACAGCGAGTAGCTCACGCTCGAGGCCACGTACACGCCGAGGGCGGCCAGGAACGGCAGCCCCACCGCCGCACCCAGCGCCAGGCCGGCCGCGCCGATCGCCACCGCCGCGGCCAGGGCCGCCCCCGGCGACAACTCGCCCGAGGCCACCGGCCGGGACCGCTTCCGGGCGTGGCGCCGGTCGGTCTCCGCGTCCACCACGTCGTTCAGGAGATAGGTCGCGCTGGCCACCAGGCAGAACGCGGCGAACGCGACCGACGTGCGGACCAGCACCCGTTCGTGGCCGAGGACCCCGGCGGCGCCGGGCGCGGCGAACACCAGCACGTTCTTCATCCACTGCTTCGGCCGGGCTCCCCGAACCACCGCGGCCGCCGTCCGGCGAAACGTCGACGGCCACGGCGCGGCGGCTCGCTCGAGGGCCAAGACGGCGGGAGCGGGGGCGGTGATGGGGGAAGGCGCGATGGCGGGAGACGCAACGGCGACGTCCTCGGGGACGAGCTCCTGGGCGGGATCGATCATGAGAGCGGCCTGCGCATCCTTCTCGGGTGGCGGCTGCGTTGGCGGACGCCGACAGCCTCAGCCTTCAGCCTTGGTTCGCCCCGCCTGGCTTGGTGGTTTCAGACCGTACCCGCCTCGAAGCGGCCCAAGAAGGAACACACCGAATTCATGCCGTTCTCAAACCAGCCTGCCGCCCGGCCGTCGCCGGCTACTCGGGCGTCAGGTCGGACCCGTAGGGACAGTCCGTGCGGTACTGGAGGATCAGCGGCTTCAGGTCCGGCTGCTGCGTGAAGTCGAACGCGCCCGACAGCGGGTCGGCCTGCTGGTCACGCTGGGTGAGCGGCTTCAGGCTGAACGTGTCCTCGATGAAGCTCAGGACCGAGGAGAACTCGTAGGTGTGGTGGTCGACCAGGCCGCCGTCGGGGCCGTTCCCGTGACGGGTCCACGGCGAGATGATCAGCGCGGGGACCCGGGGACCGAGCCCGAGGACGTCGTAGTGCGGAGGGGCCGCGTGGTCGTAGAACCCGCCGAAGTCGTCCCACACCACGACGATCGCCGTGGAGGCCCAGTACTTCGAGTGCATGACCGCGTTGATGTGCTGGACGGTCCAGTTCTCGCCCGCGCAGACGCTGACCCCCGCCCCGGGGTGCTCGTTGTACGAGGCGGGCGGGTTGATCCAGGACACCGCCGGCATGTTCCCGGCCTTGATGTCCGCGATGAACTGCTCGGGCGGCTGGACGTCCTTGCGGTCGGCGCCGTTCCACACGTGGTCGATGGCCTGCATCGCGTTGTAGATCGTGTCGTCGTCGGTGTAATAGCGCCAGCTCACGCCCGCCGAGTCGAGCTCGTCGGACACCAGCTTCATGTCGAAGCACAGCCGCTGCTGGTGCCAGAAGTGCGCGATCTTGAACACGTAGTCCGGGTAGTGCTGCTGGACGTGGTCCTCCCAGAACTTGATCTGCTTCACCTGCGCCGCGGTGAGGCCCGGCATGTCGAAGGCCGGGGCGGTCTCGGACGGGTCGTCGCACATGGTCGGGACGCCCTTGGACGTCTTGATGTTCTGCGGGTTGTCGACGATGCCGTAGTCCTGCGCCGCGATGGTGTAGAGGTGCTCCGGGGTGGTCGGCCCGTACATCGAACTGAAGAAGTGGTCGGCCAGCACGAAGCGGTCCGCGTACTTGTAGTAGTTGGGGATGCATCCCGACCCCGGCCGGCCGGGCTTCGGCGTGGGCGACACGGCGCAGTTGCGGCTCATCACGTCGTAGCCCGACTTGTCGGTCCCGTCCAGGATCGTGTTGTAGCCGTCCATCTTCCCGCCGTCGATGGACAGGATCCCCGAGACGAACCCATGGGTGATGTCGTGCGGCTGCACGTCCGGGGCCGGCGTCAGCGGGATGTCCACCGTCTTGCCGCCCGACAGGCCCTTCCCGGTGGTCACGCCGTCGGCCCCAGGGTACTTGCCGAAGAACGTGTCGAAGGTCCGGTTCTCCTTCACCAGGAACACGATGTGCTTGATGGGGTTCGTGCCGGCCAGGACGCGGCACGTGGCCTTGGGGTTCACGACGTTGCAGCCGTTCGGCTGGACGGCCGGCGAGGTCGGCGGCGGGCCGGTCGACGTGTGGGCTCCGGGGGAGCCGCCGTGGCCGCGGGTCACCTGCCACGCCACTCCCGCCGTGACCAGTACGAGGAGCGCCACCAGCGGGACGAGCGGGCGTCGGCGCCGGCGACGCATGAGGTGCCGCGGCAGGTTCCCGCTGCTCACGGCGTGCAGTTGGGAAGGTTCGCGGCCGCCCTCTGGACCAGGGCGTTCGCCTTCGTGGGGTCCTCGTGCCCCAGCTGGGCGGCCCGGACCCGGGCCAGGGCCGACGCGAAGGCGAGCACCCGCGCTGCGTCGGCCGGGTCGCCCGCTTGCCGGTAGGACGCGGCGTCCTTGCGCAGATGCGGCAGCAGCCGGGCGATGGCCGGAGGCCGGGTCACGGCTCCGCCACCCACGGCGACGAGGTCCCGGCAGAACGCCTTTCGCGCCGCGGCCAGCTCGGGGTTCGCGGAACCGGACGGGTTGCCGGTTGGGGACGAGGCACCGCCTCCGCCACCGCACGCCGGCAGCAGGATCGAGACCGCGAGCGTGGACACGGCGAGCGCGCGGATTCGCTTCACCGCTTCAGCTTACGTGCCAGCTCGTGCGCTTCCCGCTCCGCGGAGTCGTCCAACGGGGCCAGGGGCTCGCCGCCGGTCGCCCTGGAAAGGGCCCGCTCCAGGATGGCGTCCGCCAGCTCGGGGTTGGCGGGCAGCACCGGTCCGTGCAGGTAGGTCCCCACGATGGTCCCCTGCACCGCGCCCTCCGTCCCGTCCTCGCCGTTGTTCCCCTGCTTCCTCGGCACGGCGGCCAGCGCCGTGGCCGTCTGGCCCAAAACGGTGCGGCCCCGGTGGTTCTCGAAGCCGAACAGCTCGAACGATCGTCCCCACAGCGTGGCCTCGGCCTGCACCCGGCCGATGATGCGCGGGCTCCCGGCGCGGGTCTCCGCATCCAGTAGGCCGAGCCCCGGGATCTCCCGGCCCTCCGCGTCGACGTACCGGTGGCCGAGCAGCTGGTAGCCGCCGCAGATGCCGAGCACCACAGTCCCCTCCTCCGCGGCGCCGGAGAGGAACGCGCGACGCGACAGCAGATCCTCCCCGATGGCCTCCTGCACCCGGTCCGTGCCTCCCCCGATCAGAACGATGTCAGGCCCGCTGGCCATTCGGTCGCCCCGTCCCACCGGTTCGACCTCCACGGAGAATCCTCGCCACTCCGAGCGCCGCACCAGCGCGAGCAGGTTTCCCCGGTCTCCGTACGTACGCAGGAGGTCCGGATAGAGGTGGGCGATCCGGAGGTCGGGGCTCAACGAAGACGAACGCGAGGGCTCACTCAGGCCACGTCCGCCACGCTGGCGGCCCGGGACCCCAGCACGGCGCGTCGGATGTCGAGCATCGCGGTGTACGTCGCGAGCGTGGCGATGGGCCGGTCCGCCGGACTCTTGGCCGCCGCCGCGGCCAGCGCCTCCGCCGGCTCGACGCACACGGCGGCCGCCTCGATCCCGGCGTACTGGAGGCGCACGGCGACGTCGGGGGCCCGCCGCCCGGCGGCCACCACGGGGACGTCGAGGCCGGCCAGCCACTCGAACTCCGCGTCCCAGATCCACGAGATGTCGCGCCCGTCCGCCGCGAGGTCGCTCACCGCCACGACCACCGCGCCCAGGGCGGGCTCCGCGGCCACCTGCTGGATGATCGCGTCGGCCCCGGCGGGATTCTTCATCAGCACGACCCACAGCGTCCGTTCGCCGAACTGGAGCTCCTCGGCCCGCCCGAACCGGGGGCGGAACCCCTCCAGGGCGGCGGTCGAGCGCGCCGGCGGGATGCCCATGGCCCGCGCGGCGGCCACCGCGGCGGCGGCGTTGTAGGCGTTGTGCAGGCCGCCCAGCGGCAGGACGAACCGCTCCCCGGCCAGGTCGAGGGGCATGAACCCCAGCCGCACCGCGCCGCTCACCCGGGCTCGGAGCGCCGCAGGGCCTGAGGTCCATTCGCAGCCGTCGCACCTGGCCTGCCCCAGGTGGGCGAACGTCCGCCGCTCGTACCGGAGCGAGGCACCGCACCGCGGGCAGATCTCCGGGTCGCCCCCGATGGTGGGCCGGTCGCCGCCGTCCGGCGCGTCGACCCCGAAGCCGATGCGCTCGGCCGGGGTGATGCCGAGGGCCTCCCACAGCAGCGGATCGTCGGCGTTGGCCACCACCGATGTGCCCGGGGGGAGCTGCTGGGCGGCCTCCCGCAGCAGCCCCGCCACCGTCTCCGGTTCCCCGAACCGGTCCAGCTGGTCCCGGAAGACGTTGGTCAGCACGAGGACCCGGGGCCGGACCATCCGGACCACGCGCGCCAGGGCGCCCTCGTCGACCTCGAACACCCCGACGGTCGCGTCGGGGGAGGCCGTGGCCAGGGCCGCGGCCACGCCCCGGAACAGGTTCGCACCGCTCGCGTTGGTGACCACGCGCTCGCCTTCGGCCTCCAGGATGCCCGCGATCATGGCGGTGGTGGTCGTCTTGCCGTTGGTCCCGGACACGACCACGGCGCCCGACGGGAACGCCGCCGCGCGCCGCTCGACGAACCCGGGGGCCAGCCGCTCGATCAGGATGCCCGGCGCGCTGGTCCCGCCGCCGGCCCCCACCACCCGACTCAGCCGCGCGGCCACGCGGGCCGCGGCGATCACGCCGGCCTGGTAGGCGTTGACCCGAGGACGGGGCCGGGCCAGGCGGAACGGAGGTGTGGCCGCGGAACTGGGATGCATACCAGCGAACGTACCCGGCACCGGCTGGCAAGGCGCCTCATCGGCGTGCCGGAGTTGTAGCGCTTCGGTAATAGGAGGGTATGAGATTCCCGGTTCGTGCCTGAGCGGCGTCCCGGCGGCGCCCGGCCCCCCAGGTCAGCAGGCCAGCGATTGCCACACCAGCCGCGAAACGTGGCTCAGCGTGAAGACCCCGTACGGCATCGACGGATTGTGGTTCGACAGCACGGCGATCACGTAGTCGCGACCGTGCCCATGCACGTAGCCGATGCTGTTGATCTCCCAGTTCCCGGAAGCGATGGGCAGCCAGCCGTTCTTGAGCGCGACGGTCGATCCCGGCGCCACGCCCGCAGATACGCCCCACCGCTGCGAGGCGACCACGTGCTCCATCAGGTACATCCCGAAGGCCCGGCGCTTCGGCGGCAGGACGTTGCTCGGGTACGCGTAGTGGCGGATGAGCGCCACGTTGTCGGGCCCGGTGGTGAGTGTGCCTCCCCAGTGGAACCGGTTCGGGACGGTGCCCGGCATCGGGATGAGCCGGTCGAAGGCCCCCACGCCCACGGTCCCCCCGACCTCGTTCCACAGGGCGGTGGCCGCGTCGTTGTCGCTGATCTCGATCATCCTGGTCATCAGGCTGCGCTCGCTCGAGGTGAGCGGCCGGTGGGCCCGCATGGCCCGCCGGAACACCGCCCCCATGATCTGGACCTTGACGATGCTGCCGGTGTCGAACTGAAGCTTGGGGTGAAGGACGTAGGTCCTGCCGTTCACGGCGTCATACACGGCGGCCGCGACCACGCTCTTTCGACCCGCCAGGTAGGAACGGACCGGGGCCCCGAGCACGCCCTTCGGCGTCCGGCACCTCGCCGCTGCGAACGCGGGCCGCACCAGGTCGCTGCCTCGGGCCGGCGACGACCATCCGGCCACGGCCAGGCCAGCGGCGAGCATCAACGGCATCGCCACGCGTCTCCGGTCGCGCACGGTCACCCGTTGTCCCCAAACGGCGGTTGCCGCCCCGCAACCTCGCACGGCCGGCGCGTTTCCGCCAGCCTCCCGGCGGGACGATCGACCCGATCAGGAGGGAGGGATGTCGGTGGTGACCCTCGAGACGCTGGTCCCGGCGAACGAATCGACGCTCGTGTTCGTGACGGAGGCCGAGTTCGTGGCCTTCCCACTGGAGACGACCTGCGCCTGGATCCCGATGGTCACGGTCTGGCCGTTCGTCAACGTGCCGAGGGTGCAGACCACCTTCGAGGCGGAGACCTGCGCGCAGGTCCCCTGGGTTGACGGAGCCGAGGCGAACACCGGACTCGAGCCCCCGGGCGCGTGGCGGCCGTCGGCTGCGCGCGGAGCGGGATCAGGCCAGGACGCCGCAGGCGGAGCACACTCCCCAGCCGCCGGCGTCGTGGTTGAACGCGGCCTGGCGGCCGCAGTGCGTGCACGTCCTGACGTCGAGCGGGGGCTGGTGGTGGCGCTCCAGGGCCTTCAGGTACCTGACCAGCATGAGGTCGCCATCGGTGGTACGGGGCTGCCCGGTCTCGTAGCGGTGGGACGCCTCGAGGTAGCGGGCGAGGAGTTCGTCGCGCTGGAGGTCGTCGGCGCGAAGGGCCATGTTCACCTCCTTCTGCGGTTCCGGGTTGATGTACCCAGAAACCCCCGGCCGAACCGGGCGAAAGCCAGAAAGTGCGACAAATCCGACCCTCGCGCCCATGCCACCAGTTCCCGGCATCGTCTTCCTTGCATCTTCAGCACCAGCTAGCATCCGGCCCGCCTGAGGAGGAGCTGATGTCCAGGCCCCCCATCGACCACGACAGCTCGGCGTTCGATCGCGGGATCGCCGTCCAACCGGCGGGCGAGGCTCGCTGGCATGGCGAGGTCGAGCCGAAATGGAACATCGGGTCGGCGCCGAACGGCGGCTACCTCCTGTCGATCGCCCTGTCCGCGCTTCGCGAGGCGCTTCCCCATCCCGACCCGGTGGCCGTGTCCGCGCACTATCCGAGCCGCGTCTCACCCGGTCCCGTCGAGGTCCAAGTGGAGGCGGTCCGCGCGGGCCGGGGCCACTCGGTCGGCGTGGCCTGGCTCGAACAGGGCGGCGAGCGCCGCGTGTACGTCGGGGCGACCTTCGGCGACCTGGGCGCCATGGACGGGCCGACCATCGTGAGCGGCGAGCGTCCGGACATCCCGGGTCCGGACGCGTGCATCCCGGCCGCCGGTCCGATCGCCCCTCAGTTCCTCGAGCAGTTCGACATGCGGCTGACGCCCGAGTCCGCCGGGTTCGCGGTCGGACTCCGAAGCGGGCGCGGGCTGATGGAGGGATGGGTCCGGTTCGCGGACGGTCGGGAGCCGGACTCGCTCTCGCTGCCGCTGTTCGCCGATTCCTTTCCCCCGACCATGTTCCACCTGCTCGAGGAGATCCAGTGGGTGCCCACCATCGAGCTCACGGTGCACGGCCGGGGGCGGCCGGTCCCCGGGTGGTTGCAGTGCCGGTTCCAGACCAGGTACGTGATCGGGGGCTACCTGGAGGAGGACGGCGAGATCTGGGACCAGGCCGGAACGCTCGTCGCGCTGTCCCGGCAGCTCGCCAAGGTCCGCGGCTGAAACCCGGCCGTTCCGCCACCGATGGAGGCTGGGATACTCGGAGCGTGACTCCGGCCGACCCCACCCACACCGACCGATGAACGCCGCCACCGCGCTCGCCTCGGACCCCGTCCTCCAGGCGCTGTGCCCGCTGGCCTTCCAGATGCGGCGAGTGAGCGGCGCCGTGGTGGGGCGGGCCGCGGAACTGGCAGCCATCGAGTCCGAGATGGCCTCGAGCCGCAACGGCCTTGCGGCTGTCACGCTCGAGGGCGAGCCGGGGATCGGCAAGACCCGCTTGCTGCTGGCGGCGACCCAGATGGCCACAGACACCGGTTTCATCTCCGTGGCGGTCGCGGCCGACGAGACCCTCCGGGGGCCCTTCCTGCTCATGCGCTCGGTCCTGTCCTCCCCGGACGCAGCGGAGGCCGTCCAGGGAACTGACGCCGAGCCGGTCCTGCGCCGGGCCCTCCAGGCGCTGTCGGGCCACGGCGATGCCAGCCTGGAAACCCTGCCGGCGGACCAGAAGCTTCTCCGCCAGTTCGACCTCGTCGCGCTGGCCCTTCGCGCGCTTGCTCTGGTGAAGCCGGTGGCCCTGTTCGCCGACGACGTGCAGTGGGCGGACGAGGACAGCCTGCGGGCCCTCCGCTACGCCGTCCGGACCGACGCGGCCAGCCCGATCTTCCTGCTCCTGGCCATGCGTCCGGAGGAAACCGCGGTGCTCACCGAGGCGGTCAACCTCATCGCCGACATGGAGCGGATCGGCCTGATCCGCCGCCTGAGGCTGGACCGCTTCACACCCGCGGAGACCGCTGCCTTCCTCCGCCAGCACCTCGGCGGGCCGGTCGACGTGGCCGGCGCCGCCACCATCCACGCCCAGGCCGAGGGGGTCCCGTTCATCCTGGAGGAGCTGGTCCGGGCGTTCCGGGACGCCGGCATGATCCAGCAGATCGACGGCACGTGGAGCCTGGCCAAGAACGCCGACCGGCTGGCGCCGTCAGCCGTCCAGACCCTCATCCAGCGCCGGGCCGGGCAGCTGCCTGAGGACGCGAAGGTCTCCCTGTCCGAGGCCGCCGTGCTTGGACGCAGCTTCAGCCTGCGCGACCTCCAGGCGGTGAAGGCCCGCCTGGGCGATCCGGACGCCGAGGCCGACATGGCCCGGCTGGCCGAGTCGATGGCTCCCGCCGTGACGGCGGGGTTGCTGAACCAGCACACGCAGGGGGCGCCGGCCGACTACAGCTTCAGCCACGAGCAGGTCCGCCAGTTCTCCCTGGCCGCCCTGTCGCCGCCCCGCCGGCGGGCCATCCACGCCGCGATCGTCCACCTGCTGACCGAGGGTGGCGAGCCCTCGGTGGAGAGCCTTCCCCTGCTCGCCCACCACGCCGCCGAGTCCGGCGACACGGAGCAGTGCGCCCGGTACTCCATCGATGCCGCCCGGGCGGCCCTGGCGTCGCACGCCCCGGAGGAAGTGCTGCGCGCGGTGGAGGTCGCGCTGCCGGTGACCTCCATCCCGGCGGACCGGGTGACCCTGCTGTCCCTCCGCGACGACGCCCTGGACATGCTCCGGCGGCCCAGCGACCGCCTGGAAGGGCTGGCCGAGCTGAGTGCGCTGGTGGACGCCCTCGGCGATCCGCACCTCGAGCTCCAGGTCATGCTGCGCCGCGCAGCCGCGCTCCGCATTTCGGGCGAGGAGGACCGCGCCTCCGACCTGGCCCACCGGGTCCGGGACCTGGCCTGTGAGCGCGGCGACGCCCAGGCGGAGCTGGCCGCGTGCCTCGAGCTGGGCCAAGCCCTGGTCCGGACCGAGCTCGGCGAGGGGTTCACCGCTTCTGCGGCGGAGGTCGACTTCGACGCGGCCGAGGAAGCGTTCGGACGCGCGGCCGAGCTGGCCCGGGAACTGGGCGACGACCCCGCCCTGGCCGCCGCCACCCGCGAGCTCGGCTGCATCGAGATCGGTCGGGTCCGCGGGTGGTTCGTGGAACAGGTGAAGGCGGGAGAGGCGGTCGCGTTCCTGGCCCGCATCGCGGCCGGCGAGACGGTCGACGAGGTCCTGCCCACCCTTCCCATCGCTCCGAACGTGATGGCCGCCCGGGAGCACCTCCAGAACGCGCTGGAGCTGTTCGAGAAGATCGGCGACCGCCGAGGGGTGATGTCCTCGATCATCGCCCTGGCCTACCTGCGCTACGGCGCCGAGATCCATATCGGCTCCAACGCCGCGCAGCGGATCGAGGAGATCCGGAACCTCGCCCAGCGGATGCGCTCCTTCTCCAAGGAGAGCGAGCGGGCCGCGGCGGACGCGCAGATGGCGTATGGGGTCCACGTGTTCGCCCGGGCCAAGGTCATCCCGGACCTGGCCATCTCGCGCGGGGAGGAGGCCTACTGGGCCGCGAAGACCCTGGGCGACCGCTCGCTGGAGTTCCTGGCCGCGGGCGGGACGGCCCTGGCCCACCTGGACGTGGGGGACGTCCAGGAGGCGGAACGGTGGCTGGACCTCGCGGCGCAGGCCGCGGCGGCGGCCCCCACCCCGCTGCGAGCCCGCCGGATGGAGCTTTGGCGAGGCCAGGCCCGCGCGGCCGCGGGCGACGCCCCGGGCATGCGCGAACACTTCGAGCGGGCCCTCGACCTGGCCACCGACCAGGGCCGGCCGTCCGCGCGCTGCGAGGTCCTGGCCAGGCTGGCCATCGAGGCCGCGCGGCTGGGCGCACAGCGTGGCGACGAGGAGCTGCTGTCGCTGGCCGAACGCTCGGCTCACGGGGCCAAGGAGCTGGTGCTGGGGTTCGTGGCCCACCAGCCGTGGGGCGCCTATGCCGACGCGGCCCTGGCCGAGGTGGCGCTGGCCCGGGGCGACCTCCCGGCGGCCGGAGCGGCCGGCCGGGCCGTCGCGTCGGCGCTCCAGGAGGCCATGCGCGAGGACGTCTATCCGGAGATGCTGCTCCCCACGGCCAGGGCCATCCTGGCCGGCGGAGAGGAGCACGAGAAGCAGACGATCCGGATGTTCCTCCAGATCCTGCTGGCCATGACGGCTCAGCGGACGGTGGATGAGGAAATTAGGGTCAAGTGGTTCCGAGGGCCCATCGGCAGCGAGTGGAGCCGGCTGGCCGGCCAGGTGTCCACCGAGGCCACAATCGGGGCCCAGGGCAACGGGGCGGTGGCGGGCCTGGACGAGGAGGAGCGCCGTCTCCTCGGCCTGCTGACCGAGGGCATGACGACGGCCGAGATGGCCGAGCGTCTGGGCTCGGACGAGGCGTCGGTCCGGGTCAAGCTCCAGGAGATGTTCGCCAAGATTGGCGCGTCCTCGCGGGGCGAGGCCACTGCATTCGCGCTGCGCGAGGGAGTGCTGTAGCCGTGCTGCGGGTCCGGGTGGACCGCCACCGGTGCATCGGCGCCGGCAACTGCGTCACCATTGCGCCAACAGCGTTCGATTGGCACGAGGGCGACTTCGCCAAGGCCGCCGTGGTGGACCCGGACAGCGTGGAGGAGGAGCTGCTCCGCGAGGCCGCGCTGGCGTGCCCCACCCTGGCCGTG
The DNA here is from genome assembly GCA_030774015.1 of Actinomycetota bacterium. Taxonomy (NCBI): domain Bacteria; kingdom Bacillati; phylum Actinomycetota; species Actinomycetota bacterium. Next base: position 21,636 of record JALYLZ010000124.1, read on the forward strand.
GTGATCGAGGAGGTCGCCGAGCTCCTGCCGTGGCAGCTCAGGAGCGCCGGCGCCGGGCGGTCCCAGCGGGTCATGAAGACCTTCATGTTCACCGACATGGTGGGCTCCACGCAGCTGGTGGAGGCGCTCGGCGACGAGGCGTGGGAGGTCCTGCTGCGCTGGCACGACGAGACGCTCCGGGCGCTCTTCGCCGCGCACCAGGGCGACGAGGTCACCGCGACCGGCGACGGATTCTTCGTGGGCTTCGACAGCCCCGAGGCCGCCCTGGCCTGCGCGGTGGCCATTCAGCGGAAGCTGGCCGACCACCGCCGGACCCAGGGGTTCGCACCGCAAGTGAGGATCGGCGTGCACGCGTCTGAGGCCACGCAGGTGGCACGGAACTTCCGGGGCAAGGGTGTGCACGAGGCGGCCAGGATCGCCGCCCTGGCCGGTCCGGGCCAGATCCTGGCCAGCCAGGTCACCGCCGCCGGGACCCGGTACCAGGCCTCCGAGCCGAGGACCGAGACCCTGAAGGGCATCGCCGAGCCGGTCGAGGTCGTCTCGATCGACTGGCGCTGACCGGGCGCGCACCGCGCCCGTTTCCCCCAGCGCCGACCGCGGCGCCGCGCCTGGCACCCGGACGTTCAGTGGCAGCCGTCGAACGAGAAGTGGCCGGGGTCGCTGGCCGGTTCGGACTGGCACCATCCGGCTCGTTCCAAGGAACGGATCACGCCCGGCGTGTCCAGGCTGAGCTGCGTGATGTCCACGGCCGCCCCGAGCTGGTGATACGAGGTCCCCGGCGACGCGCAGCGCCCGGGGCACCCGTCGGCGTCCCCGCAGATGGCCCAGCACGCCTCCCCTTGCTGCCCGCACGACCGGTAGCTCTGGACCACCTGGATGGCCCCGCCGGCCAGCCGCTGCGCCTTCCGGAGCGCCCGCATCGCCACGGGCTGGAGGGTGACCCCGTGCCACGTGCTGAGCGGAGGCCGTTCCCGGCAGACGTCGTCCGGCCGGACCAGTGGGTCGCGGGTGGCCACCCGCCACGCGAACAGGCCGCCGGCCACGAGCGTGATGCCGACCACCGCGGCCGCCACCCGCCGACCCCTCGTCGTGAGCCTCACGGAAAGACGCTACCCCGGAGCCGCCGATGCCCGATCCTCCGAATGGGTAGGAATGCGGCCGGATGGCGCCACTCGAAGACTGGTTCCTGACCCCGCCCGAGCGCGGGAACAACCTGTGGAGGGAGCACCTCGGCGACGCCGGGACCGATGAGGAGCTGCTCGATCCCCGGGCCGGGTTCGACCGGTGGCGGCGGGCCGCGGAGGCGCTGGACGCCTGGCACCGGGGCGGCCGCACGGGCCCTCGCC